>DASWXG010000609.1:0-5158 GCA_036405615.1 Prosthecobacter sp.
AGGCACTCCTGGCCCTGCCGGATGTGGAGATCGCGTATCTGTGCGAACTGGACTCCAACCGCCTGGACAAAGGCCTCAAGGTGGTCGCGGACAAGCAGGCCGTTTCCTGCCAGGGGGTGAAGGACTTCCGCAAGATCCTGGACGACAAATCGGTGGACGCCGTCTTCATCGCCACGCCGAATTTCTGGCACACACCCATGGCATTGCTGGCCATGCAGGCAGGCAAGCATGTCTATGTGGAAAAGCCCGGCAGCCAGAACCCAGGCGAGGCCGAGGCCCTTGTCGCCGCCACCCGGAAATACAACCGCGTGGTGCAGATGGGCAACCAGCGCCGGACCTGGATGAAAGCCGCCATCGAGGCCTTGCATGGCGGGGCCGTCGGCACGGTGCGTTTCGGACGTGGCTTTTACTACAACAGCCGCAAGGAAGTGGGGCAGCTTGCCATTCCCGCCCCCGCAGATCTGGACTGGAATCTCTGGCAGGGGCCTGTGCCGGATGAACCCGGACGCGACCTCAAAAAATTTGCCCATTACGACTGGCACTGGCTCTGGCATTGGGGCAATGGCGAACTGGGCAACAATGGCATCCACACCATGGACATTTTGCGCTGGGGCCTGAAGGCAGACTACCCGGTCAAGGTGACCTACAACGGGGGCCGTTACTTCTACAAAGATGCGCAGGAGACACCGGATACAGGCACCGCGGTGTATGACTTTGGCGACACCGGCTTTGAGTGGGTGCAGAGCTCCTGCCATCCTCGCGCAGCGGAAAAACCCCTCGGCGAGGTGGTCTTTTACGGCGACAACGGCACGATGGCCATGGGGCGGGATTCCTGGACGGTCTATGATCCCAAGGGGAAGGAAATCAGCAAAGGCAAGGGACCGGGCGGAGGCGACCCAGCGCACATCGGCAATTTCCTGGATGCCATCCGTGAAAAAGCCACGCTGAACAGCCCTATCGACGAGGGCCAGAAAAGCACCATGCTCTGTCATCTCGGCAACATCGCGTACCGGACCAATACGGTCGTGCGTTGTGATCCCAAGACCGGAAAGCTTCTCGACAATCCTGAAGGGGAAAAGCTCTGGAGCCGCAGCTATCGCGCAGGCTGGGGGATGTAACAGAGCCGCGCGAGAGTGCTTTTAAAACTGCCTGTCTGCCCTCCGTTGCAGCAGGCGGTGTTTTTTTCAGACAAGAGCACTGTCGGCTCCAGTGCCGTCTACATCCAGTTCGCGGACGCGTTTTCTGTCACGCTCGGCCTGAACAGCGGTTCGCAGCGTTTCCCTCACCTGCTCCACCTGGGGAATCGCCTGGATGGCGACGGTGGGCGTTGTGGCATCAGAGGTCATCAAGGTCAGATTGCCAAGCCCGAGGATCCTCAGGGCCAGCGGCTGATCCATGGCATAATCTTTGACGCGAAAGAGCTCCAGTTCGTCCAGCTTGCGGTTCAGAATGCCGCTGGTGATTTTAAGCCGCTGGGAAGTCAGCTCGTAAGAAGTACATTTGGTGGCCCACCAGCGGATGACCCACATCAAGAAGGGGACGATAAGGCCGATGGCAGACAGGCCAGCTGTGAACACGGTGCCCGCAAGGCAGGCGGCGACAAGCAGCAGGCAGAAAAAGTAGTACCAAAAATGGACCCACTGAGATGTGTGACCTTTCCAAAGGCTGGTTTCAGCAGGAGAGGCGGGAAGGGGAGAGGCGGTATTCATGAGAATTGGAATGAACCCTGGATGCGACCGATGTTAGGCATGAAGCGTCGGCGAGGCCAATTCTCTTTCCTCGATTTGATTGTAACACCTTCTTACAAAACAGGGCCTCAAAGCCCTGAATGCACCCAACCTAGGGCCGATGCTGGGAATGGATCGACAATTTTCACCCGTTTGGCAGAACAAACCTTGTCTAAGTTTTTTCGTATTCGAGAAAAGGCATGGAAAGTTCGTGCAAAATTCGGCCCAAATGATGCTAGGCTGACAAGGTGTGTGAGTAAAAAGCGCCAAATAAATAGTCTGCGGACCTAGATATTGCACGGGCGCACAAAACTTCGCAAATTATGCTTCGACATGTGTAACTTCCCCCCCAATATTGCGTAGAGGTAGGTATGAGCACGGTTTTGATACGTCTTTTAACGCTGAATGCGGAAAATGTGATCCCAGAGGTAATCTGGGCACTTGCCGGCATTTATGCCGTTGCTCTGCTGGTGACTCTCACGAGTGTCTGGGCAGTCTGTAAAAGCTATTCTGCGAGATTTTTGTGGATGATTGTTGTTGTCTGTATTCCTTTTCTGGGAATTATGGCGCACTGTTTCCGGTGTTTGACTTTGGCGGATCTGTCTTCGTTGAAACAATTTGGGCTTTTCACAAAAAAGCCGGCGTGATTTTCACCTTGGAATTCCATAGCAACTAACTTTTATGGCGATGCAATCAAACCGGGTTTCCTTCCCCGTACTTCGTTTGGCACAGGTTTTTGGACTCATGAGTTTTTTGGCGGTCGGCGATGCCGTCGCTCAAAAAGTCGCTTCCGAACCTGTTCTTCCTGTTGTGGATGATCAGAGCGCAGGATATTTCCCGACCATTGCTGAGGACACTCTGCTGCGTGGTCCTTACGATTCCCGCAGTCTTGGTGGCTGGCTGGGAGGGGAGATCGAGGGCCCGGATACCCGCGGGCAGGTGGCTACGGACCTTTTCCGCTACTACGACAACAATCCGGACTTCTACCAGCGGAATCAGAACTTCTTCCGGCCCATCAACAAAACTCTGGGTGTTTTCACCCCGTTTGACGGCTGGACGGTTGAAAGCCGCCGCAATCAGTTCGCCTCCTTCACGGTGGATGCCAACATGTCCCTTCTGACCCGCGCTTTTGAGCCCGAGTTGGCGCACATTAAGGCGGGTCCGCTTTATTTTGATGTCCTCTGGGCCGGTGCAGGTGTCATCTACTCCGATTTCAATGGCGACCTGAGTCTGTATGAAGGTGACAGCAACGATGACGGCTGGCTCGGCTATGTTGAGCTTGGCGTGCGCGGCCTCCTGCGCATCACGGACTCGATCTACATTTCGGCGATTGCCAACGTGATCTACCTGCCGTTTGAAAACGAGCTTGGTCTCCAGTTGGGCAACAGCACCAACCCGGGCCTGATGTTCCGCCTCAACATCAACGACGTCGTTGCTGGTTGGGAAATCCTCTTCTTCGACGAGTTCCAGGCGCTGTCCGGTTTGGACATCTTTGTGGACGCCGATTCTCCGGCCATTGACCAGGCTGGCCGTTACTCTTTCGGTTTCATGTCGGATCGCTCCAACGATTTCTACAACAACCGTCTCGCCTATTTCGTGAACACCGTGGGCTTCCACGCCTCCCGCCTGTTCTTTGACAACGAATGGCGCCTGAACTTCGGCATTGAGCACTCCGACTACTGGAGAAGCTTCTCCTTCGATGATCACGGCAAAAGCGATCGCTTGATCCTGGCCATGCAGTATGAAGGTTCGGTCCTTCCATTTGCTCCCCGCTTCAGCTATGAATACTGGTCTAACGACGGCTATGACAGCCTCCTGCACCAGGTTCAGATGCAGCTGAACGGCCGCATCACCGAGAACGTCAATTGGCGCGGTACCGTCGGTTACGCTTTCAGCACCGGCGACATGGTCGAGCAGAACAATTTCACCTGGGAACTTGCCCTTGAGCAGGTGCTGACCCGCTCCACCATCCATTGGGTCGGCGTCGGTGACGGCTACTTCTACAACGAGTTCCAGTCCGACACCCGCAGCGCCCGTTACGCCCGCTACGGCATTGATCAGCGCATCACCAACAAGTTCCACATCGACGCCTACGCTCAGTATGCTTATCAGGAAGCTTCCGCCAATGACCGCTTCCCGGTCCGCGACCGCTTCGGTGCAGGTCTCGAATTCCACTATCGCCCGCTGGATTTCACCGACCTTTCCGCCCGTGCCTATTATGAGCAGGTTGACCAGAGCGACACCACCGACGACACCGCCCGCTGGGTGTATCGCCTGGAGTGGACGCAGCAGCTCAGCTCCCGCTTGACGGGCAACGTGTTCTATCAATATGAGGAAATGAACAGCCTCAGCCGTCCGTTCACTGAGCACCTCTTTGGTCTCTCCATGCGCCGCTATTTCTAATCCGCCATCGCCTTCCAAAGATTCTTTCCCATCGCAGCATCACAATCATGAAAACGTTGAAAAACACCTACACGCAGCACTCGGCCAGCCTCGCCGCCGTTATTGCCACGATCAGCGCTCTCGGGCTTGGCTCCCTGCACGCTGGTGACCCCAAGGCTCCCCTCGAGCCCGCTCCTCCTGCTCTGCAGACGAACCGCGACATCCCTGCTGATTTCCACAAATATTTCGGCCAGCGTGTCAACAGCTGGCGCGACCGTGAGCGCCAGATCGCCAAGCTGGACATGGACGCCGACATGAACCATGACGGCACCATCAGCAACACCGACCCAGCTGACAACGGCGCTTTCGAGGCCACCCCTCCCGGGATGATCCTCGGCGTGGGTGAAATGACCCGCGTGGTGATCCGCCTTGTTCCTTACCGCATCGACTTCGACGGTGAAGTGGTGGTGACTCTGGAAGTGGAAGGCATCAACCGCTCTGCGAAGACCGGTGATTTCGCTTCCCTGGACGAAGAACTCGCTTCCGTGGGCCACATCCGCGTGTGGAAGGACGCTTCCCGCAAGCACCTGCTGCTGGATTCCCGCGATCCTGCCAAGCGCGTGGTTGAGTTCACCACCCAGTACAAGTCCTATCCTTACAACCTGCCTCTGGAAGTGCCTCGCTTCGTGTTCGTGGAAGGTACCAAAACCTCCCCGATCCACACTGGCGACATCCGTCTTCTGGTGACCTGCTCCCACCGCGCCATCGGTGAAAGCTATGCGGACGTGAGCTCCGGCAAGACCGGCAAAATCGCTGAGCCTGTTGAAGAGAAGAAAAACCCTCTCTTCAAGAGCTTCCGCACCAGCTTTGACCACATCCTCTTCACCGTTCAGCCGAAGCCTTCTCCGAAGGAATTCATCAACGGCAACAACGAAGGCGTGTGGATCGCTCCAAAAGGCGGCTACTAATCTGCCAATATAGCGTTTCATGTTTTGGAGAGGATTGATGCATATCAATCCTCTCCGTTTTTTAATGCGACCTGCCGTTTT
>DASWXG010000610.1:0-5950 GCA_036405615.1 Prosthecobacter sp.
GGCCTGCCATCAGAATTTGGTGAGGGCACGGCCTCAGAGTCTTGTCGGCTCCTGATATACTGTTCAATATCGGCAAGATAATCGTCGTCCGATTGTTGGTGTTGAGATTCAGGCATAATGATTAAAACAAAAAAGCCCGCCAAGGCTACGAGACCTTGGCGGGCAGTGTTTGGAAGGTAGAAAGCAACCAAACGGCTGAAAGGTTCAGAATCAGCAGTACCATCATGGTTCATCGGAGCCACACTCGCAACTGTCATTTTAGGCAAACTGTCAATGCTGGTGCTGGGTCACATCAACTGCTGGAAATTATAAACCGTTATGAATGAATGGTTTACTGCTTTTCTGTGGTTCCTGTACTGGGTGGCGTATCCGCTGTCCCTTGTGGGAGGGATTTATTCTTGCTGGCGTCTGTCGCGTTGTCCGGCTGGCTGGCGGCGTCCCTCGTGGGTGGTGTGGCTATTTCTGGCGCTGCTGGCTCTGAATGGCTACGCTTGGGTGGTGCAATACCAAAGAACAGAAGCAGCGTCACAGTCAGCGTTGTGGCTCCAAACCCCAGAGTGAACGCCTTGAACCAGAAGTCTGCATTGTGATGGGCCTTGGCTTGGTCAAGACCAGCTTTATGCCTCGCCGCTGCCTCTTCACGGTCGATTTCTTCAAGGCGTTGCCTCCCCGCCTCCTGAAACTCTTGGCTGTGGGTGGTACGGCCCATAAGGGCATACACATCGGCCCTTGTGGCTAGCTCTCTCATCTGGCGGGCGGCCTGACTCTGATGTTGCGGATTAGGTCTATCCATCGGGTGCGAGGTGTTGTCGAGTGTCGCCCCATGTAGCCGTTGGCGCTATTGCGCAAGGCGGATAATGCGCTACCGTGTCACCATGCCCAAGACACGCATCGCCAAGAAACAGGCAGCCCGCAAAGCCAAAGAAAAGGCCGCAGAGAGCGGTGTCTCTGCGGCCCAACGGGTGTTTGGCAAGGTGCTGGAGAAGGCAGACCCGAAGAGGGGCTAGGCCGTCTCTTCCCAATCCTTGGCATTGTCAAAGAGGCCCGGTTCTTCTGGGTAGATCGGGGCAACCATGTCGAGTTGTTTCTCGAATGCCTCGTAGGTGGTGTTGACCTTCATAAAGCCAACCACCGTACCCAGATGCATCAGCAGAGCACGAAGGCCAACATCCTCACTGAGGATGGAATGCAGCTTGGAACTTTTGCCCTTCAATTCCTCGCGACGATCCTTCAACCTCTTCAGCAGGCCAGGGGCGATGCGCCGGTAAATTAGGTTATTGGTGAGTTTGCCGAAGTATTGCGGGAGCCGCATGTCGTCGCGCAGTTCAACGCCGCGCAAACGGCAAAGCTGTTTGAAATACTCAGCGGGGAATGTTTGCACCCAAGACCTCAAGCTGTCCGCCAGAAAACGCCGAAGCTGCTCTTCCAAGTCGCGGCGCGGGCGGGCATACTGGTAGCCCGTGGCTTCGTCAACAAGTCCGGTAATGCCAATATCAGCAAGGCCGTCATAAACGGTTTCGAACACCTTGGCGATCGCATATTGTTTTGGTTTCAGGACGCCTGCGTTTTTGGCCTTGATCCAGATTTTGCACAGTTCAGGAATGGCTTTTGCGGGAATGCCCTTGGAGACGCTGCCGCTCATAGAGCGGTATGAAATTGGCGTGAACTGCAGAGGGTCTAAAGTGTTCGGGATGAACGGCTTAATGGCCTTCTGAGCCAAAAATATGGGCAAAACTGCAGAACCCTCTTCTGAGGCGTCACGATGCTGCTTGGCAATGTATCCACTGTAGTACATTCCCACGGCGTTCATGAACTCGGTTTGTCCGATGACACGGACCACCTCACCGCCATATTGAATGACGGCAGCTTGGAAACGAACTCCGCCGATGTCCAACTCTCCTTCGTGGGTGGCCATAGGGAGGTCTTTGGACCATCTCGCGGAAGCAGCACGGGACGCGATCTCTTTGCGCTGTTCCTTGGAGAGTTTGGCGGCTCTCGCTTTACCGCCCTGCGATTGCAGGCTTTCGTCTTCGGGTGGATTATTTTTCATGCATGAACACTTTATGCTTGCCAGCATGCATAGTCAAGAGCATAATCAGAACATGGAAACGCTCGCCACCGCCCAACGTGCTGCAATCCTTCGCTGCCTGATCGAAGGGAACTCCATCCTCAGCACGTCCCGAATCACGGGCGCGGCCAAGAACACTATCGTCAAACTCTTGGCGGACGTGGGCGATGCCTGTTCCAGCTACATGCACGAGAGGCTGGTGAACCTGCCTTGCGCAGTGCTCCAGCTTGATGAGATTTGGTCGTTCGTGGGATGCAAAGAGGCGAACAAGCTGGGAGCCATCAACGAGCACCAGGGCGACATCTGGACGTGGACGGCTCTGTGCGCAGAGACGAAACTGATTCCAAGCTGGAGGATAGGGGACCGCAGCGGAAACACGGCCTTTGCGTTCTGCGCTGATCTGAGCACGCGGTTCAACGGTCGCGTGCAAATCACCACGGACGGCCACGCGGCTTATCAGTGGGCCGTGGGAGCCAACTTCGGGGACGCTGACTACGCCCGACTCGTCAAGATCTACGGCAAAGACGAGAAGGGGTTTGATGCCGTGATTGGCGCACGCAAGGAGGCCGTCTTTGGCAATCCTGACATGGACCTTGTGAGCACCAGCTACGTGGAACGCTCCAACCTCACAATCCGCATGGGCAACCGCAGGTTCACACGCCTGACCAACGCGTTCAGCAAGAAGGTTGAAAACCACTGCCACATGTTCGCGCTCACGATCATGAACTACAATTTCTGCCGGAAGCACACGAGCATCAAGAAGACTCCGGCACAGGCCGCTGGCGTTTGTGCCCACCAGTGGACGCTTGAAGAGGTCGTGAGCATGATGGACGCGTATCTTGCCAAGCGTGAGGCAGAACGCTTTGAGCAGGCGTTCACGCGCTTGAAGTTTCAGGCCCCACGTCGCAGCCCAAAGAGCTACACGCCGACTCCAAAAGCCGACCGTCTGACTCCTTGGTATCTCGATCCTGAGTCGGGCGGCCCTGAACCTGAGACTCGTAAGCTAGGAATCGCTTACCGGACTGATCTACCATAATTCATCTGACCCATTACCTCAATGCTTTGTGTTACATTGATTGTTTGTAGTTAACAAGACTGCCTCAGGAAGGTTAAATGATTGATTTTGAGAGGCATTTCTGGCTTCCCTCTGTTTCCAACAGCCCTCCCAAGGTCTCCTTTTCGCTGCCGTGGATGCGCCCGTTTCGGCAACGAAATCTGCGGCTGGCAAATACAGGTTCGATTCCTGTCGGGGATGATCGGCGGATTAGAAATCCGATGGCTCAATCCAATGCGGCCAAAGGTCTCGGTTGCGGTGGCGGTGGGTGGTGCGACTTTGATTTCCCCCAACCCCGATCCTGATTTCGCCGTGCCTGCTGCTGCTCCAGTTCCGCCCCCTGCCCCTGCCCTCGCTCTGATTCCGTCCCAGCCGCCGGAGGATTTTACCGGGATCGAGCTGAGTGATCCGAAGGTGTCGGCGGCGGGTGTGCCGGCGGTGGCGAACTCGTTGAAACATGTGTACGGCTCGAGCGGGCTGGTGCGTGGGACGGCGGCGATGCTGGGCCTCAATCAATGGGAGGGTTTTGACTGCCCGAGCTGCGCGTGGCCGGATCCGGAGGATCACCGGAGCGCGTTTGAGTTCTGTGAGAACGGGGCGAAGGCGATCGCGTCGGAGACGACGAAGAAGCGGGTGGGGCCGGAGTTTTTTGCGCAGTTCAGCGTGGCGGAGATCGCCAAGATGACGGATTTTGAAATGGACCAGGCGGGACGGATCACGCAGCCGGTGGTGCTACGGCCGGGGCATGAGCACTATGAGGCGATCTCGTGGGATGAGGCGTTCCGGGTGATCGCGGAGGAGCTGAACGGGCTGGCGAGCCCGGATGAGGCGGTGTTTTACACGAGCGGCCGGGCCACGAATGAGGCGGCGTTTTTGTACCAGCTTTTCGTGCGGGAGTTCGGCACGAACAATCTGCCGGACTGCTCCAACATGTGCCACGAGAGCAGCGGCGCGGCGATGAACCAGAGCGTGGGCGTGGGCAAAGGCACGGTGACGCTGCACGACCTGGAGACGGCGGACACGATCCTCATCATGGGGCAGAATCCGGGGACGAATCACCCGCGGATGCTGAGCAGCCTGCAGCGGGCGGTGGAAAACGGCACGGAGATCATCGCGGTGAACCCGATGAAGGAGGCGGGGCTGACGGGGTTCATGCATCCGCAGCAGGTCAAAGGGGTGTTTGGGATGGCGACGCCGCTGGCGAAGCAGTTCCTCCAGGTGAAGGCGAATGGCGACCAGGCGCTGCTGAAGGGCATCGCGAAGACGTTGGTGGAGGACGGGACGATCGACCGCGAATTCATCGCGCAGCACACGGCGGGGTTTGCGGAGTATGAGGCGCATCTGCGGACGCTGGACTGGGCGGAGCTGGAGCGCGTGAGCGGGATCGAGCAGGCGGTGATGGAGAAGGTGGCGCGGACCTGCGCGGGGCGCGAGCGCAAGGTGATCACCTGCTGGGCGATGGGGCTGACGCAGCACAAGAACGCGGTGGCGACGATCCAGGAGATCGTGAACATTCACCTGATGCTGGGGGCGCTGGGGCGCGAAAGCGCGGGCCTGTGCCCGGTGCGCGGCCACAGCAATGTGCAGGGCGACCGGACGATGGGCGTTTTTGAGAAGATGCCGGAGGCCTTCATGGCGAAGCTGGAGCGGGAGTTCCAATTCACGGCGCCGCGCAAGCATGGGTATGACGCGGTGGCGGCGATCAAGGCGATGCATCAAGGTGCGGCGAAGGTTTTTTACGCGCTTGGCGGGAATTTTTTGCAGGCCAGTCCAGACACGGAATACACGGCGGAGGCGCTGCGCCGGTGCCGCCTGACGGTGCATGTCTGCACGAAGCTGAACCGCAGCCATGTCATCACGGGACGGACGGCGCTGATTCTGCCGTGCTATGGGCGGAGCGAGCGTGAAAGCGGCAAGAGCGGCGAGGAGCACTTCTGCACGGTGGAGAACAGCATGAGCGTGGTGCACGCCTCCCACGGGAAGCTGGCGGCGGCGTCCCCTCACCTGCTGTCCGAGCCGGAGATCGTGGCGCGGACAGCGGCGGCGACGCTGGGCAGCCGGAGCAAGACGCCCTGGCTGACGCTGGGCACGGACTATGATGCGGTGCGCGAGCGGATCGAGCGGGTGGTGCCGGGCTTTGAAAACTTCAATGAGCGGGTGCGGAAGCCGGGGGGCTTTTACCTGCCGAACGGGGCGCGGGAGCTGCAGTGGAACACGGCCACGGGCAAGGCGAACTTTAACACGCATCCTCTTTCCTGCGTGCAGCCGCGGGCGGACCAGCTGGTGCTGCAGACCTTCCGCAGCCATGACCAGTTTAACACGACGGTGTATGGGCTGAATGACCGGTATCGTGGGATCGGGAACGAGCGACGGATTGTGTTCATGAACCCCGGCGACATGAAGGCGCGTGAAATCTCGCCCCTGGTGCCGGTGGACATGACGAGCGAGTTCAACGGGGAGACGCGGGTGGCGAACCGCTTTCTGGCGATCCCATATGACATGCCGGCGGGCTGTGCGGCGGCTTACTTTCCGGAGGCGAATGTGCTGGTGCCGATCGACAGTTATGCGGATGTGAGTCTGACACCGACTTCGAAGAGTGTGTTGATCACGGTGAGGGTGAGCGAAGCAACGACGAAACCAGAATGAGGAGCCGAGCGAAGCGAGACAGACAGCCCTAGGCTGCCCTGCATGGGTGAGCGAAGCGAATCAATGACGAATAAATGACCAAGCCCGAGGTCCGAACTATTGGGCATTGAGAATTCGGCATCGATTCGTCATTCGCCATTCTGGTTTCGTCATTTCTCGCCCCTTATGCCACCAATGGCAGG
>DASWXG010000611.1:0-9879 GCA_036405615.1 Prosthecobacter sp.
GTTCCGCAAACATGGTGTCAGAGTCGAACTGAGTTGTGAGGTCGGGTGGGCCACCATCCGGGAAAAACTGCTCTACGGCCAGGTGGACGCCGCGCACGCCATCGCCGGGCTGGCGCTCGCCATGCGTCTGGGCCTGAGCACGCCGCCCTGCAGGGTGGTGGCCCCATTCGTCTTCAACCTCCATGGCGACGCCATCACGCTGAGCCGCGACCTCTGGAACCGCGGCGTGCGGGATGCTGCCAGCCTGAAGAAACTCATCCGCAGCACCACCTCCCGCCGCCTGACCTTTGGCATGGTGTCACGCTATGCGGCCCACCACTTCCTGCTCCGCCGCTGGCTGATCTCCGGAGGCATTGACCCGAACAAGGATGTCCGCATCGTGGCGCTGCCGCCTACGCAAATGGCGGCCAATCTCGCCGCAGGCCTCATCGACGGTTACTGCGTCGGCGAACCCTGGAACTCCGTGGCTGTGGAAAAGGGCGCCGGCTGGATCGCCGCCACCAGCGAGCAGCTCTCTCCCGGCCATCCAGAAAAAGTCCTGCTGATGAACGAAGTCTTCATCGAGCAGCATGGCGACCAGGCTCATGCCATCCGCGAGGCGCTGCGCGATGCCTGCGCTTTCTGTGATGAAGCCGGAAACCGGCCCGAGGTGGCCCGCATCCTCGCCGACAGCGGTTTCTTCTCCAATGGCGAGGCCATCCTGCGCCGCTCTCTTGTCGGCCCGTTTGAACTGGGCACCGGCCAGACCAACGACGCTTCCTTTTTCCACATCTTCCACCGCCGTGATGCCAACGAGCCCACCGCCGACCGGGCCCGCTGGCTTCTGGATGAGTTCGTCACCCACGGCCTGATCCTGCCCAGCCAGCGAGCGGATGCGGCCGATGCCCTCCGCGACTGCTGGAACGCAGACGCCATCCCTTTCCCTGCACCCAAGACCGCCGCCAGCAAACCCAGCAGAACCAACAACAAACGCACACGCACCACCACCCCAAGCAACCCGATCGCCCTCGCATGAATTCTTCTTCCCCCACCACCCTCTCCCGCCGCAGCCTGCTGCAACGCAGCGCCACCGCCGGCCTCGGTACTCTCCTCGCAGGTCTGCCCCAGGGCTGGGTCGGCAGCGCCTATGCCGACGACACACCAGAACGGCCCGATGTGAACCTGGGCATCATTGCGCTGACCGACTGCTCCAGCATCGTCATCGCCCATGAGAAAGGCCTGTTTAAAAAGTTTGGTCTCAAATCCACCGTCACCAAAGGTGCCAGCTGGGCCGCCATCCGCGACTCCCTGAGCAATGGCGACATCCAGGGCACTCACATGCTCCTCGGCATGCCCATTGCCAGCACCATGGGGCTGGGCGGCGCTCCCAAAAAACCGATGGTCATCCCCTGGTTGATCAACCGGAACGGCCAGGCCATCACCCTCAAAAAGGAGCTGAAAGGGAAAGTGGCCGGTGATCCCAAAGCGCTGAAACCCTTTGTGGATGAAGCCAAGGCAGCAGGCAAACCCATGACCTTTGCCATGACCTTCCCACCGGGCACCCACGCCATGTGGATGCGCTATTACCTGGCTGCGGGCGGCATCAATCCGGGCGATGCGGGCGGTGCCGGTGCAGACGTCTCCCTCATCACCATCCCGCCTCCGCAGATGGTGGCAAATATGAAGGTAGGCCAGATGGACGGCTTCTGCGTGGGTGAACCCTGGAACGCGCGCGCCATCGGCGACGACATCGGTTTCAGCGCCATCACCACCCAGGCCATGTGGAAGGATCATCCGGAGAAAGTCTGTGCCTTCACCGAGGAGTTCGCCGAGAAGAATCCCAAGACCGTGAAGGCGGTGCTGAAAGGTCTGCATGAGGCCAGCGTCTGGCTGGACAAGATGGAAAACCGTGAGGAGCAGGCAAAAATCGTCAGCGCGCCCACCTACATCAACTGCCCGCCGGAAACCATCCTGGGCCGCCTGCAGGGCAAGTATGACATGGGCGATGGCCGCCGCTTCCGCGACCCGGACTACATGATCTTCAGCGACCGCAACTGCAACTACCCGCAGGCCAAGTACAGCCACTGGTGGCTCACGCAGCTCCGCCGCTGGGGCTTCACCGCCGGCGCTCCGGACTATGCCGGGGTGGCCAAGCAGGTGATGCGCTCCGACATCTACGAAGAGGCGATGAAGGAGATCGGATACGCCCACGGCGGTGCTGACAACAAGCCGGAATCGTTCTTCGACGGCAATGTCTTCGACCCCAAAGGCGACCTCGAGGCTTACGCCGCAAGCTTCGCCATCAAGACCCTTAAAGCCTAACAAACTTTAAATACAAACTTTAAATAACACCCAGGCCGGACTCGGCGCACGGACAGAGGCCACCCCTCTGAGCCGGGTCCGGCCTCATGCCCGGAGCCAGACCTCTTTTCCCCTCCCTCCCCCTCACCTCTGCCCGCACACAACTCCCATGACCTCCCTGCTCCAACGCTACAAGCTCGACGCCTTGCTTCTGCCCCTGGGCGCCATTTTCATCTGCTGCATCATCTGGTACGGTATCGCCGGAAAGTCGGTCACCACGGTCAAGAAAGACGACTGGGGCGACACCATCAAAGAAACCAAACGCTTTGGCATCTCCAAAGACCTGCCCACGCCGGTGGAAACCTGGGAGGCCAGCCGCCTTTATGTCGTCGAACCTTTCGCCAAGCGCGGCGAACTGGACCAGGGCATTCTGCGTTTCACCTGGCTGTCTCTCAAACTGGTGGCGCAGGGTTACTTCCTGGCCCTCGTCATTGGCACGCCCATCGGGTTCTGCCTGGGACTGTCGAAAAAATTCACCACTGCCTTTGACCCCATCATCCAGGTGCTGCGTCCCGTTTCACCGCTGGCCTGGCTGCCTCTGGGCATGATCCTTTTCAGCGGAGTCAGGATCCTGGACGAAGGTGGACGGACCACCTTTGGTGCATCGGATGCAGCGGCGCTCTTCACCATCGCCATTTGCGCCATGTGGCCCACCGTGATGAACACCGCCGTGGGTGTGCGCGCCGTTCCCCAAGACTACCTGAACGTGGCCAAAGTGCTGAAGCTCTCAAAGAGCAAGACCCTGTGGAAGGTGCTCGTCCCCGCCACACTGCCCTACATGTTCACCGGCTTCCGCCTCAGCCTCGGCATTGCCTGGCTGGTGATCGTGGCCGTGGAGATGCTGACCGGCAGACCCGGTGTGGGCGGCTTCCTCTGGCAGCAATACAACGCCAATAGCTTCGCCCACATCATCCTCTGCATCCTGACCATCGGCGTCATCGGCTACGTGCTCGACCGCCTCATGAGCCTGATCGAAAGCCGCTTTAAAACCGCGTGATCCAACCATTCATCCGAGATCTTGCAGATGAAATCGGCGGCGGATTTTACCCGGAAAGCAGCCCGGTAGTTGGTTTCAACGGAAGTGCCACTTCCGGCACACGCACTGCAAATTCCATCGTCTGACCTTTCAGCTCCTGAGTTGTCAGAAAGACGACGATTCCAAATCAAGAGTCATCAATCGCAAATCAAAATTTCTTCATCATGCCGCTCATCGAAATCAAAAACGCGTCCAAGGGGTTTGGTCTCCCGGGACAGCGGACGGAGGTCCTGAAGGACATCAATCTGGCCGTGGAGGAAGGCGAGTTTGTCGTCATCGTCGGTTATTCCGGCTCCGGCAAAAGCACGCTCATCAATCTCATCTCGGGGCTGGTGACTCCGGACTCCGGCACTGCCAGCATTTCGGGTTCACCGATTACCGGTCCAGGCCCTGACCGCGGCCTGGTGTTTCAAAACTACTCTCTGCTGCCCTGGCTGACCGTGGCGGAAAACATCGCCCTGGCCGTGGATGAAGTCTTCAAGGACTGGACCAAGGAACAGCGTGCGGCGCATGTGGCCAAACACATCGCCATGGTGAAGCTGAGCCACGCTGCCCACAAGCTTCCTCGCGAGCTTTCCGGAGGCATGCGCCAGCGCGTCTCCGTGGCCCGCACCCTGGCGCTGAACCCCAAAGTGCTTCTGATGGACGAACCCCTGAGCGCCCTCGACGCCCTGACCCGGGCCACGCTTCAAGACGAAATCGCCGACATCTGGCTGAAGAACAAAACCACGGTCATCTGGATCACCAACGACCCGGACGAAGCGATCCTGGTGGCGGACCGAGTCATCCCGCTGCTACCCACATCTCCGGCCACTCTGGGAGAATCCATCATCGTGGACATCGAACGGCCACGCGACCGCAAAGCCATCAACCACGATCCCAAGTTCAAAAGCCTCAGAGCCCATCTCATCAGCATGCTTCTGGATGCCAAGGGCAAAAACAAAGTGAAGTCCAGCCGCAAGCTCACCCTGCCGGACATCCTGCCGGAGGATCTGAGCCTGCCCAACAGCTTCGAATTCCTGAACCGCCGCGGTCCGAAGCGCCGCAACGAAACCAAAAACGAAGAAGTGGAGGTCAGCGCATGAGTGTGACAAACCCAAAAATGCTGGAGTTGGACCGCCTGTGGAAGATCTACGACACCCCCAAGGGACCGGCCACCATCGTCAAAGACTTCAACCTGAAACTCCGCGAAGGCGAGTTTGCCACCCTCATCGGCCACAGTGGCTGCGGCAAGAGTACGGTGCTCATGATGGTGGCAGGTCTCAGCGAACTGAGCAAAGGCAACATGATCCTGGCTGGCAAGGAGGCCGTAGGACCGGGGCCCGACCGCGGCATCGTTTTCCAATCCCCCTGCCTGCTGCCCTGGATGACAGCCTTTGAAAACGTCATGTTAGGCGTCAACCAGGTGTACTTCACCGCCAGCAAAGCGGAGCGTGTGCAGATGGCTGAGTACTACCTCAGCATTGTCGGCCTCGGCGACGCCATGCATAAACACCCGGCGGAGCTGTCCCAGGGCATGCGCCAGCGGGTGGGCATCGCCCGAGCCTTCGCCCTGCAGCCCAAGATGCTGCTGCTGGATGAGCCTTTTGGCATGCTGGACTCCCTGACCCGCTATGAGTTGCAGGAGGTCCTGCTGGAACTTTGGAGGCGCAACCGCATCACTACCCTCATGGTTACCCACGACGTGGATGAAGCCATCTTCCTCTCTGACCGCGTCGTCATGATGACAGACGGTCCCGAGGCCGAAGTGGGAGACATCCTGAACATCCCCTTCGAGCGTCCACGCAACCGCAAGGAGATCATGGAAGACCCGCGCTACTACGAGCTGCGCGAACATCTCATCACCTTCCTCAACGACCGCTCGCACATCCGCCCCAGCCTGGAGCCGGAATTCAAACCCTCCCCCGACATGGCCGCCGAAATGGCCGCCCATGCGATCGCTTTCCCGACAGCCGCCGCTTAGCCGAGAAAAAACAACAGCACAGCAACACCCTCAACACACCCAACACTGAATGAAAAGGCTAGCACTTTTGCTCGCATGGACCTCCCTTGCCCATGCCGGTTCCCCCGCCCCTGAAAAACCGGTGCCTCCCGCACCTCTGCCGCCTCCGGGATACGCCCCCATCACCCTGCTGGATGGCAAGCTCACCATTGACATCCAGGAAAAGATGCGGGCTGAGATCCGCGAAAACAACTTTGACTTCAACAGTGCCGTCAACGGCCCGCAGGACGCCTCCTGGCTTCTTCAGCGCTTCCGGTTAGGCCTGGGTTACAGCTTCACCCCCTGGTTCAAAATTTATGTCCAGGGCCAGGACGTGCGCGAGATCGGCGGCAGCCGTCCGAACGAGATCGGTGTCTTCGGTGCCGAAGGTGATGACACCTTCGACGTCCTGAAGGCCTATGTGCAGATGGGCGATCTCAAGAAGGGTGCCAGCGCCACCGTGGGCCGCCAGTTCCTGGCCTATGGAGACCAGCGCCTCGTCGGTCCGCTCGAATGGCTGAACCAGGCCCGCACCTGGGATGCCGTGAAGCTGCGCTATGCCGCCCCCAAGTGGTCGGTGGATCTCTTCAGCGGCAGCCCAGTCGTCTACAAAGACCATGAGTGGAACAAATCCACCTTCCTGGATGATGACGACAACCTGAACGAGATCTTCAGCGGCCTCTACTTCTCCACCCAGTTCATCCCCATCAACACGACCACGGACTTCTATGTGTTTCACAAGATGAACGATGGCAACGGTGACTTCGGACCAAAGCTGGGAGACACCAACTTCCTCACTTTTGGAACCCTGTGGAAAGGCGATCCCAAAAAGCTGAAGGGTTGGGACTATGATGCAGAGATGGCCTTCCAGACTGGCGAGGTCAACGGACGCGACCTCACCGCCTTTGCCGGCCACTGGGGGGTGGGCTACAACTTCACCCACTCCTGGAAACCACGTCTGGGCGTGCAGTATAACTATGCGACCGGTGACAAGGACCCTGCGGACGGCGACATCGAAACCTTCCAGAACCTGTATCCCACGAACCACCTGTTTTACGGCTACATGGACACCACCGGCTGGGTGAACATGCACAACCCGCAGATCAACTTCAGCATCAACCCCACGCCCAAGCTGAAACTGATGCTGGACTACCACCTCTACTGGAACGCCAGCAATGACGACGCCTGGCGCCGTGTCAACGGGGTGGCCGCCGTCCGCCCCGTGAACGCCGCCGCCCGCAGCGCCAGCAGTTTCCGCGGCCAGGAGGTGGATCTCACCGCGGTTTACAAACTGAACCCTCACGTGACCTTCCAGGCCGGATACAGCCTGTTCATCGCCGGAGACTACCTCTCCGACACCGGTGCGGATGACAATGCGCACTTCGGTTATGTGCAGGTGCAGATCGACTTCTAACAAACAATGATACATCACGCGCCGTCCTGCATCCCACGCTGGATGCCATCAAAGAACGGCTAAATGCTCCCCAAGGGGCGTGCCAGAGGGCCGGCCAAAACGGCCGCATCACTGCAATAGCAGACCTGGCACGCCCCTTTCACCATGAAAACCATTCATGGATATCCAAGAAAAGATTCACGGAGTAACTGAATGAAGGCGGCGCAATTGGCACGCAGGCGGCTATTTGAGGAGGGCGTCAACCAACCGCCCACATGAAACTTTCAGACCTCAAAAGCTCCGGCCACTGGCCCACTCTCCTCACCGCCTTTCTGTATTTCGACGTCAGTTTTATGGTCTGGACCATCCTCGGCGCACTGGGTGCCCAGATCGGAGCCACGCTTGAACTGACACCCCAGCAAAAAGGTCTCATGGTCGCCGTCCCCTACCTTTCCGGCGCCTTCATCCGCATTCTCCTGGGCCTGCTCGTGGACCGTATCGGGGCCAAAAACACCGGCCTCATCGCCCAGCTGGTGGTCATTGCCGGCATGACGGTGGCCTGGATCACGGGGCTTCACGAGTTCTCCCACACCCTGGTGCTGGGTCTGGTGCTCGGTGTTGCAGGGGCCAGTTTTGCTGTCGCGCTCCCTCAGGCAGGCCGCTGGTATCCGCCGAACATGCAGGGGCTGGTCATGGGCCTGGCCGGTGCGGGCAATGTCGGCGTGGTCATTGATTCCCTCCTCGCCCCCCGCCTCGCCGCAGTGTTCGGCTGGCAGGCCGTCTTCGGTTTTGCCCTCATCCCTCTCCTGCTCGTGCTGGCCGCCTACCTCGTGTTTTCCAAAGAGGCCGATGTGAAGATCAAGAAGAAGACCCCGAAGGACTACCTGAACCTGCTGAAGGAAAAAGACGCGCACTGGTTCTGCTTTTTCTACACCATCAGCTTCGGCGGTTTCTCCGGTCTGGCGGCTTCGCTCATCATTTACTTCACCTCGGAGTTTGGCCTGAGCGCCGTTGAGGCTGGCACCTGGGCCGCCGGTTGCACACTCATCGGCGCACTCGGCCGTCCCGTGGGCGGAGCGATTGCCGACCGTCTCGGCGGCATCCGCGCACTGCACGTGCTGTTCATCTCGGCCGCAGCTTCTCTCGTGCTCGCCGCCTTCGCTGGCAGCCTGCTGCTTTCCGCCATCGGGTTCTTCCTCGCCTCCGGTGCCTTTGGCATGGCTAACGGCTCTGTGTTCCAGCTGCTGCCCCAGCGTTTTGCCAAAGACATCGGCGTGATGACCGGTCTGGTGGGCTGCGGCGGCGGCCTGGGCGGATTCATGCTGGCCAGCTCGCTCGGTTTTTCCAAGGGCTGGACCGGCAGCTATACCGCCGGGGTGCTCGGCTTTGCCTTCCTCTGTGTGCTGGCACTCATCGGCCTCGGCCTGGTGAAGACCCGCTGGCGCACCACCTGGGGTGCCATGGCCCAGGCCCGCATCTGACACGCCGCCATCCGCTCCACGAACAAAAAGCATTTCATTTCCTCCCCAAAACCGCACGCACTGCATGAAGATCCACACCACCAGCTACGGCCTGCCAAGGACTGAGGGGGACACCTCCTCGGACGCCTTTGCCGTCCGCGCCTGGGATGAGACCGTCATTGCAGTGCTGAGCGACGGTGCGGGCACCGGCCAGCCAGCCCGTGAGGCAGCCGCCCGCGCCGTCGCTTCACTCATCGAGAACTACAGCGTCCGCCCGCGCTCCTGGGATCCCGCCCGTGCCCTGACGGAGTTTGCCCATCTGCTCAACCGCTCCCTCTACCAGGAATCCCAGGCCCGTTATGAACGGCCAGAAATGGTGGCCACGCTGGCCGCTGCCGTGGTGGAAGGCAACCGCTTGTATGGCATCAATGTTGGCGACTCCCGCATCACCCTGTGGCGTGACCAGCAGCTCATTCCCCTCTCTGAAGACCATGTGGATGGTGTGCAGAAAAACATGCTCACCCGCGCTCTGGGCATGGAGCAGGAAATCCAGCCGCATGTCTTCCAGCATGATCTTCAGGACGGCGACATTGCCCTCCTGTGCAGCGACGGCCTGTCCAACCACCTTTCCACGGAGGACCTTTCCGCCGCCCTCCAGCAGCGCAGCACCGCCCGCAGTCTCGTGCTGGACGCCCGCCGCAAGGCCAGCCAGGAAACGCTGGATGACATCAGCGCTGTGGTGCTGGACATCCGCCAGACCGGCCGCCTGCGCACCATGAGCGAGCGCGAGCTCACCATCCCCACCAGCCTCAAAAAAGGCGAGAAGGTGGACGGCTACGAACTCCTCCGCCCCTTCCACGGCACCGACCGCGTGTGGCTGGCGGAGAAAGACGGCCAGCGAGTGGTGCTGAAGTTTGCCCCCCGTGAAGCGGCGGAAAGCGACGCCCACCTCACCGCCTTCACCCGCGAGACCTGGAACGCCACCCGCGCCCATTCCGAACATTTTGTTCGCGCTTACGAGCCCCATGGCCAGACCGCCCGCTACTACGTCATGCAGTTTGAGGATGCCCCCAGCCTGCATGCCGTGCTGCGCGAACGCATCCTCTCCGTGGACTCCGCCGTGGCTCTGGGCCGTTTCCTCGCAGAAGCCTGCCAGACACTGCTGAGGCTGGACCTCGCCCACGGCGACATCAAACCGGAGAACATTCTCTGCGCAGGTGACTACGCACGCCTCACCTTCAAGCTGGTGGATCTTGGCAGCGCCGTGCAGATCTTTTCAGAGTCCTCCCGCGCAGGCACCGCCAGCTACCTGGCGCCCGAGCGTTTCAAAGGCTCCCCCATCAGCGAGCGCACCGAGATCTTCGCCATCGGTGTCGCACTTTACCAGTCCCTCACCGGCAAGCTCCCTTACGGCAGCATCGAACGCTTTCAAACTCCCTCATTCAGCCCAGCCAAGTCCCTGACCAAGCTGAACCCCAATGTCCCGCCCTGGATGGAAACGGTGGTCCGCCGGGCCATCGCCCTGCGTCCGGAACGCCGCTACCAGCACTATTCGGAGCTTTTGCACGATCTGAACAACCCGCAGCGCGTGCAGCCATTTTTTGAAGAGTTCACCCCTCTTCTGGAACGGAATCCGCTCACTTTCTATCGGACCGGATTTTTCATCCTT
>DASWXG010000612.1:0-6021 GCA_036405615.1 Prosthecobacter sp.
CCGAAACCAGGAGTGACAGTGGAGCAGATAGGCGCGGTTCTTCAGGAAGCCTATGGAGATGCCACGTTTGTGAGGCTGCTGGGCAAGAACCAGTCTCCCGACACCAAGCATGTCATGGGAACCAATTTTGTAGACATCGGCTGGGCGCTGGATGAGCGCGCCGGACGTCTGATTTTGATGAGCGCCGAGGACAACATCGGCAAGGGTGCCTCCAGCCAGGCGGTACAAAACATGAACCTTGTGTGCGGCTTTGAACCAGCAGCCGGCCTTTTGAACGTATGAGTGACGACTTCTTTGATCCTCTCCGCGAGTCGCGGGTGCCTTTCAAAACCATCGAGGGGGGCGTCACCGCAGCGCGCGGATTCCGTGCAGGGGCCATTTCCTGCGGCATTAAAAACCCAGACGTGACCCGGCTGGATTTGATGCTGATCACTTCTGATGTGCCCACCGTTACCGATGCCGTCTTCACCACTAACAAAGTGCGTGCAGCCTGCGTGCGTGTGTCCCAGCAGCACATCAAGGAGAGCGACATTCGCGCCATTATCGCCAACAGCGGCAATGCCAACGCCTGCACGGGGCCGCAGGGCATCCAGGATGCCAAGGCCATGTGCAAAGCCACGGCGGAAGCCCTGGGCGTCCGCATGCGCCAGGTGCAGGTCTGCTCCACGGGCATCATCGGCATGAACATGCCCATCCAGCGCATCACGCCACGTGTGGCTGAACTGGCGGGACAACTTTCGGAAACAGGTTCGGACGATGCTTCGCGGGCGATCATGACCAGCGACACACGGCCGAAAAGCTACTCCATCGAGGTTCCTTGTGGCGACGGCAGCTTCCGCATCGGCGGCATTGCCAAGGGCGCAGGCATGATCTGCCCGAACATGGCCACCATGCTGTGTTTCATCACCACGGATGCAAAGATCTCTCCAGATGAACTGAAGACCGCGATGCGTTCTGCCGTGGACCAGTCGTTCAACTGCATCACCATTGATGGTGACACCAGCACGAACGACACTGTCATTGTGATGAGCAACGGGCAGGCGGATGCCCCCGCGATCAAAAAGGGAAGCGAGGAGGCCAAAATCTTCCGCTGCGCCTTGCACAAGGTAATGCTTGAGCTGGCAAAGATGATTGTCGCTGATGGTGAGCGCGTGACGAAATTTGTGGAGATCCGGGTTCGCAATGCCCGCACTCATGCAGATGCTAAAAAAGCTGCCGAGGCTGTGGCAAAATCCATGCTGGTGAAATGCTCCTGGCACGGCAGCGACCCGAACTGGGGCCGTGTGATTCATGCCGTGGGCTATTCCGGTGCACGCCTGCGCGAAGAACTGATCGACATTTATTTCGGCGGCCTCATTGCCTGCAAAGGCGGGCTGACCACCAACACACCGGTGAGCGAACTGGAAAAGGTAGTGAAGGAGCCTCGCTTCTCCGTGACGATCGACCTCAACCAGGGCAGCGCCAACCACATTGTCTACACCAGTGACCTGTCCGAGGAATACGTGGACTTCAACAGCAGCGAATATTCGGCCGCAGTCCACGCCAAACGCCAAAAAGGACTGGCCTAACGATTGATTCCTTCAGGCGAGGAAACAAAAAGGGAGCAAGCGCAATGCTTGCTCCCTCTTTTTTGGCCAAGCTGCCAAGGCGGCAGGCTTCAGCCAAACAGGGCGGTGATGGGCTGCCCCTTGTCGGCAATGGTGAACGGCCGCTTGGTCGGTGAATAGAGGACCTGGTCCAACGGCAGCCCCAAGGCATAGGCGATGGTGGCGTTCAGATCCGGTGGCGACACTTTGTTTTCGGTCACTTCGATCCCGCGGTCGGCTTTGCCATAGATCTGGCCGCCCTGGATGCCGCCACCCCAGAGTGCGGAACTGTAGGCCTTCGGGTAGTGGTCGCGGCCGGAGTTTTGGTTGATGTTCGGCGTGCGGCCAAACTCGGTGGACACCACCACCAATGTGTCTTGCAGCAGCCCGCGGCGTTCGAGGTCGCCCAGCAGAGCCCCAAGCGCTTTGTCGAGTTCGCTGATCTTTTCCGGCAGGCGGGCATAGATGTCATTGTGCATATCCCAGCCGCCGCTGGTTACTTCGACAAACCGCACGCCGTGCTCCACCAGGCGCCGGGCGAGCAGACAGCCCTGGCCAAAGGTGTTGCTGCCATACTCTTCCTGAAGCGCATCCGGCTCTTCGTTGAGATCAAAGGCGGCAAGGTCTGCACTTTTCATCACCTTCACTGCGTCGCGATAGACGTCACTGTAGGCGCGCACGGCGCTCTGCGGATAGGCCTGTTCAAAGCCAGAGTTGAGTTTGGCTGAGAGACCGAGCCTGTAGTCGAGATCCGATTCCTTCAGGGAAGCCAGACGCTGGCTGTGCTGGAGGCCGGTCGCCGGATTGTTCAGTACCAGGGGCTGGAAGGCCGCCTCAAAGAAGCCGCCGCCGGGGTGTTTGCTGTCATTGGAAATGACCACGGTGCCCGGCAGATCCGGGTTGCCCTTGCCCTGGAATTTTTGCAGCCACGCACCCATGGTGGGGTGGCGTGTGGCACCGCGCATGGTGTACCCGGTGTGCTGGTAATAGTTGCCCTGCTCATGAGCGCCCTGGGTGCTGGAAAGGCTGTTGATGATGGCCCCGTGGTGCATGTGCTTCGCCACCGTTGGCAGGCCTGCACCCAGCTGGATGCCGTCCGCGCTCGTGGGGATGCACTGGGTATCACCCATGGTCTCAGAACCGGGGCTGACGCCAAAGGTGTCCAGGTGCGTCATGCCGCCAGCCATGTAGAGGTAGATGACATTGCGCGCGGTCGCCACCTGGCGGGCCTTGGAACTGCCCTCGAAGGCGACAGCGTTGGCCTGGTTGCGCAGCAACGGATGCATCACCGTGACCCCCAGGCAGGTCTTGGCAATGTTCATGACAAAGTCACGACGGGTAGGCTCGTCTGCACGGAGGAAGGAAGTGTTCATGACGAAGAGGCGTAGAGATTGAAACTCAGACAGGGACGTTGCGGAGTGTTACTGGATGAACAGGAACTGCGAGCCGGTGATCAGGGCGTGCATGACATCTTCCACCGCCTTGTCACCACGCTCATGGGCGACTTGGGAGAGGACGGCGCGCTCGTTGTTGGTGGGCCGGCGGCTGAGCAGAGCCTCGTAAACCAGAGCCAGCTTCTGGTCGGACGAGCCGGCCTTGTCGAGTTGCTGGCTGAGCTTCGATGCTGGGCTGGCCAGATTCTGAATCAAGGGGCCATTGAGCAAGGTCAGGGCCTGAGGCACCGAGGCGTCGTCATTGGCATTGTCAATCAGCTCGCGGTCCGACTGTCCAAAGGTGCGCAGGAAATGGCCGGGACGGGCGGGGGAGGGGAGCTCAGAAGCCCGCGAGACCATAGTCGTGTTAGAACTGGCCTGGATCATGGCTTTACGCTGCTCCTTGGTCATTCCGGCCAGGGAAGCCCGGTCCAGTTTGGGGCGCTGCTTTTGCATCTGGCGGTTGGGGTTGTAACCGCGGATGAGGTCTTCGGCACGGTCTTCCCCGATCAGGCTCACCAGCAGGTTGTTGCTGGCTTCCCGGCGCAGGCGGTTGGCGGCATTCGCCAGCACCTTGGCCTGGGCAGGGGTGGAAGCGCCGCCTTTTTCGGCGATCTCCGCACGCATGGCATCCAGCTTGCGGTCATTTTCCTGGCGCTGGGCCATGCCCTCTTTGGCTGCGGCAACGATGCCTTCCGGCCCCTTTTCCTTCATCGTGTTGATGAACATGCTGAGGTCCTGGAGATACTGGTGGAGGCGTACATTGTCATCGTCCACCTCGGCATCCACATTGCCTTTGGTCAGGGTGATCATGGAATCCCAAATCTGCTCGGCGCTCATGCGGCGCAGCATGGGACCGGTGAAGCGGGAGACTTCTCCCAGAGCGATTTCCTGCGTACCGGCCATCCGCTGGTAGGTCTCGGTGTTGTAGAGAACACGTAGGAAAGACTTCAGAGAGTAGCGCTTCTCGATCATGAGCTGCGCCAGATAGTCCATGAGAGCCGGATTGCTGGCGACGGTGGAATCCGTCATCTCGTCGAGCGGTTCAATGACACCCATGCCAAAGACATGTTTCCACATGCGGTTGGCGATGACGGTGGTGAAGCGCGGATTGTCCGGGCTGGTCATCCAGTCGGCAAAGGCCTGGACGGTGGTCTGGCCTTCTTTGGGCGCTGCATCATGGCCGAACATGGCGCGTGGTCCCACGGTCTCTCCCGGCTTGCCATCACTGTACTTGTAGTCGTCCGGCAGCTTGGGCAGCTTGCCCTCATTCCAGTTGATGGCGGTGTAGCGCAGCGGCTTCATCACATCTCCCAGCGCCTTGCGCACCTGCTGCATCTCCTGGTTGCTGATGTTGCCGTTTTCCCCGGCTTCTTTGCGCATCTTGGCGGCCTCTTCCGGGTGGTCCTTCATCCACTGCCGGCGTTGTTTGGGCGTCATGTTCGCCAGGGCTGCCGGGACAGCCTTGCCCTGCTGGCGTTTGGGCAGCTTGATTTCGTTGACGCCGTTGCCGCGTGTGTCCATGCCGTAGGTGAAGGCGGCCATGCTGTAGTAGTCCATCTGGCTCCATTTATCGAACGGATGGTTGTGGCACTGGGCGCAGACGATGCTGGTGCCCAGGAAGACCTGAACGGTGTAGGCCAGGTGGTCGAGCTTGTTTTCATCCCGCTGGTAAAAGCCGATGCTGCCGCTGTCCCACGCACCGCCTTCCGTGGTCAGCAGCTTTTTCACAAACTGGTCATAGGGCGTGTTGGCCTTCAGCTCCTTTTTCAGCCACTCTTCATAGGCCTCTGCGGTGATCTTGCCCTTGGCATTGTCCGTGAGCCGCAGGACGTCTGCCCAGAAGTTGAACATGTGGCTGGTGTAGCCGTCACTCGCCAGCAGACGGTCAATCAATTTCGCACGCTTTTGCGGATCGCCAGACTGGATGAACTCCCGGCTTTCCTCGACGGTCGGGATGCGGCCTGCAATGTCCAGATACAGACGTCGCACCAATACTTCATCGGAAGCGGGCGGGTTGGCTTGGAGGTTGTGCTTCTGCCAGTCGGCGGCCAGCAGGCTGTCGATCTTGGTGGCTTCAGGCAATGCCGCGCCGAGGGCGGCAGCAGCCGTGGCGGTGAGGAAAAGGAGGGCGAGCGCTTTCATGGGGTGGACTCCAGCGAGAGATCTGACGACGGCGGAAACGAAGGGATTCGAATCTTCTAACCTATAAATTTTCGAATTTGGACAAAGTTGCGCTCCTTTTGGTTAGGAGGGAACTTGTCAGTGCCTCATCGCCGGATTTCTGGTCAGAATCCTTGGAATGTACAATGTATGTACTATGCATTCACTTTGGATTTTGATACGCTCCAGAGAAATGCCATGAAAACCGCGCCTCTGCCTTCCCGCCTCACCTACTCGGTCGCCAGCAGCCTGATGCTGGTTCTGGTTCTGCTCTTGATCTTGATGGGTGTCCTGCCATCACCCCTCTGAAGCCGTTCACGCTTCAGCCACTTCAAAATAGTCGTCTTCCGCAATGTCGGGGATACCGACGACCAGCACTCGCATTCTTCCGCGAGCCCCATGAACTGTCCCGGGCGGTATGTGGACCAGCGACCCCCGGCTGACCGGCTGCTCTTCGCCGTCGAGAAGGACGGTGCCGCTTCCTTCGAGCACATAATAGAGTTCTGTGGAACGCCGGTGATAGTGGAGTTTCGCTCCGTCAATATCCACCGCATGAGCCCAGGCTGCCGGAGACAGAGGGATGTCTTCATGACTGATCAGTCGGTCTCTCCAGCCACAGGCACTGCGTTCACGGGGCGTGTGGCCTTCATGACGGACAAGAACCGGACCTGCTGCTGGCGTTTCCATGCTTCATGAAACGGTCCCTGGTGATGAATGCAAAGTCGAAAAGTATGAGGAAGATGCCCGGAAGTGCTGTCGTTTCAGCGGCCCCATGAAATTGTGCCGTCTTCTCTTTGCCCTGCTGGGCACCTTCGCACTGACTCTGCCGGCCGCTGCTG
>DASWXG010000613.1:0-4915 GCA_036405615.1 Prosthecobacter sp.
CAGATCATCAAAAAAGCCTGAGATCCGGCGCAGGCTGAAATGAGTGCCTAATGACTCCGCCGCCTCATTGCTGCCGCTGGTGAAAGTGATGTAGCCATTGCTCCCGACAAAGAAGGAACTGTAGTTCTGGCCGTAGAAGGAAACTTGCTTGCCTCCCGTCAGCGTGACTTGCGCAAAGCTGTTGTCCGTAAGGCTCAACGCTGTACCGCCCGTCACCGGCGTTGGGAAACCGGTCACAGTGTGACGCGTTGCCGCATAAGTCGGCCCCGCCTGCGGTGTGAAGAGAAAACTCTGATTGTCCAGGTCATGCGTTCCAGCCGCGAACAGCTCGGTGAAGTAATCCTCCGGGGTCACATGCGAGTAGGTGTAGGACATGGTGTTCCCCGCCGCGCTGATGCCAGTGATCCAGTTGCGGGTGGAAGCCACCGTTCCGCCCTGGTAACGGTGGGTGTTAGGCACGGTCAGGGACGTCAGGGCATTCACCCCGGCCCCGTGATACACGTCGCCCGCATTCCCTCGGTTTTGATCTCGCTCCATCTGGTACAAACCGTCCGCCTGGAGCAGAGCAATCTTGTAATGCTTGTTGTTCGTCGGCCAGCCGGACTGCCCAGGGTAGCCTTCTTCCGTGTTGCCCGCCTTGTTCTCATCAATGTGCCAGATGGCCAGACCGCCCTGCGGCATCACGTTTTCAAACCCGAAGGGCTGCCGGTTCTCGATCAAAAGATACTCGCCAGTGGGATAGTCGCTGTTGATGCGATGCACAGTCGGCGTCAGCGCCACACGTGGAAGGCTGTAGGTGCTGCCGGGAGTGATCACCGTCGGAGTCACCCACCCCAGCTGCTGCTTGCACCAGGCGGACGGATGCGGCGGGTGCAACTGGGTGAAATCAAACCCCCAGGAGTTCGCCATGAGACAGTAGGAGCCGATCCCCTCACTGGTGCCATCCGTGTCATACAAATCTGGCAGTCCGAAAAAATGCCCCGTCTCGTGGCAGATGACGCCAATACGCGTGATGCCCGTTCCACTGGTTCCCCACAAGGCGGCTTCCGTATGGTAGTCCAATACCTTGACCTTTACGCCACCCGAGTTGTTGTCCTGGCTGGTCCAGCGACCTCCGGGCACAGCCCAAAGGGACCACTTGTGCGACCAGATCCAGTTTCCGGCGCCGCCCCCGGTCTCCGCAGCATAACCGGAGTGGATGATGTCAATGGCATCCACGTAACCGTCGTTGTTCGAGTCGAACTGGCCAAAGTCCACCAAGGCATCTGCCAGGGCGAGTGCATGCTCCACCATTCCCTGTCCGTTCCGGGGGTAAGTGTTGGTGATACCGTGCGTCCCGTTGCCATAATAGGCCTCGGTGTTGGGCAGCGTCACCCACGCCACCACCGTGCTGTTCAAGGTCACCGTGCCATACGAGGCCTCGGTGAAATAGTCCTTCACACTCCCGGTCGGGGCCAGAGTCGGGCTGCCACCCACGCTGTTAAAAACGACATCAAAGTCCTCCCGGGTCCGGGTCTTCGTATCATCGTGATCGCTGAACTTGCACAGGATCACCAGGTTCTTGATCGTGCCTACGGGTGTAATGGCCGAAGGGGGAGGTTCCCCTGCGGCGGTTAGCGCACGCATCTTCGAGGCGGGGACCGGGCTGTGCGTGCCTGCGGTTTCCCGAAATTCCGCCACCTTCTCAGGCGTGGGAAAAATGCCGGGAGTCAGCCCGGCCGCGACCGGGTCTCCAATTCCAACCAGGATCCCTGTCGGAGCCAGCCAGCCGCTGGCATCCAGCGTGGCATAAACATAGGCGCCGTTGTGCAAAAGCACCGTGTAACCTCCTGCGTCCACGAACCAGTTGAAGTCATGGTCGCCCCGGATGCGCAGCATGATCATGGTTCCGTCCGGCTGGGTCAGCTGGACCGGATGCGGGCTGGCACTCATGGACCAGACCTGCGGCTGCACCAGAAAGAGGCATGCCAGGATCACGCCCCAAACGGCGAATCCCCAACGAAAAGTCTGCCCGGAGGAAGGAAGGGTCTCGGACCCGGATGTGTGGTTCACAGGAATTTGGGGAATAGGAATTTCCCTTTATCCTACTCCATCTAGGCGGCGAGGTTCAAACCTTCCTTCCAAGACGCCCAAGATTGTGTTTCCCCCGAACCAACAGAGGAAAAGGCCGCCCTGCCGCGACTGCCCCCAGGTGACCAAGTAAATAATCCCTTTAGCCAGCTACTCGGCTGCGGCCGCTTTTGCCCGGGCACCCACACAAAACAGATGCTTGCTGCCGCGCACAAAAAGCTGCCCGTCGCTGAGGGCCGGAGAGGCAAAGACCTTCTCGCCAAACTCGCTCTCCGCCACCAGGTCGAACTTTTTCCCCGGCTTGACGGTCCGCATGACTCCAAAGTCATTGATGAAATAGGCGCGCCCCTCGGCAGCCACCAGAGACGCATGATGCTCCTTCAGCCTCTCTTCCCACAGGATTTCGCCAGTCTTGGCATCAAAGCAGTGGCCGATGCCGGAATCGCTGACGATCAAAAACCGCCCGCCCACGCAGACCGGACTGGGCACATAGGCCACGCCTTTGTTGGTGCGCCAGACGATGTGGCTGTGCGTCACATCACCCACACCATCCGGCTTGATCGCCAGAATGTGATGTTCCGGAAAACCGCCGCTGAGCAGCAGCAGCCCCGATTTTTCATCAAACACAGGCGATGCCACAAACTGCTCAGTCGGTCCGTCCATCATCCACAGCAGCCTGCCATTTTCCGGGTCGTAGCTGGTCACGCACTTGCTGCCGCTCAGCACCATCTGGGAGCGTCCGGCCAGGGTGCGGATGAGCGGCACGCAATAGCTGCGGGTCTGGTTAGGCCGGGCCACCCGCCAGACTTCCTTCCCGTCCTTGACCGAAAGCGCCACGATGTAGCCGGGGCCGTCGTGATCGCAGTTCACGATCACCTTGTCCTGATAGAGAATGGGGCTGGAACAAAAGCCGTGTTTGCTGGCGAAGGTACCCGGCCTCACCTGCCAGACCTGCTTGCCCGTGAAATCATGCGCGCTGACCACCACTTGGTCCTGGTCCAGGAAAGCCGTGAACACACGCTCCCCATCCGTCGCCGGGGTGCTGGAGGCGTGGCTGTTCAAGCGGTGTTTGCCTTCCGGCACGGATTTCAGCACGGTCTGCTCCCAGAGTACTTTGCCGTTCCCGCGATCCAGACACACCAGGACGCGCGCCTGCACATCCGGCACCATGGCTACGGTGAAGATGCGGTCGCCCCAGACAATGGGGGATGCGTGACCTTCCCCGGGCAGTTCCGTTTTCCAGACAATGCTCTTTTCGGTGACCGCTTCAGGAAAACCGCGATCCTGGCTGGTGCCGTCCAGCCGCGGACCACGCCACTGGGGCCAGTTTTCCGCAAACACCGAGGAGGCCGCGAACAGCAGCGGCAGCAAAAGAATGCGCATGAGGAGAAAGTAAGGGGTTGGAAACGGCACTTCAATCCAAAGTCATTCACCGCCCCTGGCGACAGGTTCTAAAAAAACGGAGCTGCCCGTGGGCAGCTCCGCAAAGAGTTCTAAAAGCGACAACGAAACCGCAGCTTACTTGGCCTTGGCGTAGAGGTCGGCCACAGCGTTCCAGTTCACCACATTCCACCAGGCGGTGATGTAGTCAGGGCGCTTGTTCTGATACTTCAGATAGTAGGCGTGCTCCCAGACGTCCAGGCCCAGGATCGGGGTGCCGCTGGCATCCATGAGCGGATTGTCCTGGTTCGGAGTGGAGGTCACGGCCAGTTTGCCGTCTTTCACGACCAGCCAGGCCCAGCCGGAGCCGAAACGGGTGGCACCTGCCTTGGCAAACGCCTCCTTGAAAGCGTCGAAGCTGCCGAAGGCGCTGTTGATGGCCTCGGCCAGTTCACCGGTGGGAGCTCCGCCAGCGTTCGGGCCCAGGATGTTCCAGAACAGGCTGTGGTTGAAGTGGCCGCCGCCGTTGTTGCGGACGGCTGCGCGGATGTCGGCAGGCACGCTGTCGATCTTCTTGCACAGGTCTTCGATGGACAGCGCCTCAAGGTCGGCCTTGCCGGCAATGGCGTTGTTCAGGTTCGTCACGTAAGCGTTGTGATGCTTGCCGTGATGGATCTCCATCGTGGTGGCGTCAATGTGGGGTTCAAGCGCCGTCTTGTCGTAGGGGAGTGCGGGCAGTGTATGAGCCATAATGTTTGGTTTTGGTTAGAGTGGGTAGGTAGAGGGCGATACGTCCCAGAGCAAGACCGGTTCTCGAAAAACCTGCCAAAAATTGCCGGGTTCGTCGAGACAGGCAAGCATGCCAGTCTGCCGCATCCCGTTGTTTCGAAACCGCGCGCTCATTCACGCTTCCCAAAAACGTGACAATCGCGCCAAAGCCGGGTTTCCAGGCTTCCAAAGCCCCCTGCGCAATGTGACAATTCCGTCACCTTTGCGACGTTTTTGTCATTTGCAAATGATGCTACCACCGTCTTTCTAGCCACACGGGCCAGTCAGATCCCGCATCCCCCTCCCGCATGCTGTCCAGTCCTTCAGACGCACCTCCCACGACACCTGCCGGTGCCTCGCGTCCCGTGCCCGAGCGTTTCATCGTCTCGAGAGGCACCCTCCGTTGGGACCGTTTCATGAACTCCGCCATCGTCTTTGGCGGCATCGGCATCATCGTCGCCGTTTCGGGCATCTTTGCCTTCATTTTGCTGGAGATTGCCCCTCTTTTCAAGGGGGCACGCATGGAGGAAAAACACAAAGTTTCACTCCAGGCCCCGGCGGGATCCCTTGTCGGCCTGGACGAGTGGTCGCAACTGCCCTTCTACTTTGACGGCAGTTCCGATGTGGTGTTTCAGCCCGCTGCCGGAGGGGATGCTCAGCGGCTGCCCACAGGTCTCCCGGGGGGCACACAGATCAC
>DASWXG010000614.1:0-4880 GCA_036405615.1 Prosthecobacter sp.
AAACCGCCGCCAGGGGTGCTGGCGGCGGTTTGCAGAAAAGAGTCTGGAGACTCAAAGACTTATTTGCCGGGAACGCCGTAGACGGCGACTTCGCAGTAATGGTTCATCTCGTTGGAGGTGTTGCCATTGCTGTAAAGGCGGACGTACTGGGCCTTGGTGTTCTTGGCGTCAATGACGCGGCCGTGGTTGGTCTCGATGTAGGCTGGGTCTGCACCGGCGCCCATCTTCAGGGTGTCGTCGTGGTCGGAGTTGAAGAGGGTGGTGACACCGGTCTTGAATTCCTTGTCGTCAGACACCTGGACAACGACGTCCACGTAGGCCTGGGCCTGCTTGTGGTAGTGCCACACGGCGATCTTGTTCAGGCTGGTAGGAGCACCCAGGTCGATCTGCACCCACTGAGGGCCGGGGGCGAGCTCGACGAAGCAGCCGTCGGAACCATCCGGATCGCCGTCGGTCACCAGGCTCAGCTCACCGATGATCGGGGCTGGATCGCTGGAGGTCACGTCCTTGTCCTTGGCCAGGTTCACAGTGCCTTTGGGGGCCTGGAAGGATTTGATGATCTTGCTTGGATCAGGCTGCTCAAGGTTTGGCAGCTTGGCTGGCACTGGGGTGCCAATGAACATTGGCTTCGGAAACTCGATTTTGATTTCTTCCATCTCCTGAGCGGAGGCGGAAGCGGTCAGGGCAGCGATGGCCGCAAGGGCGAGGGTCTTATGTTTCATGTTGGCGTTATGGGGGATTGGGGTGGTTCAGCGGCCACGAGGCCGACTGAGGGTCAGACAATCAAAAAGGCAGAATATTGAAAACTGGGAACTGAAAAGTGCAAACAAGCAGCTCTTTTCGAGTTCCCAGGTTCCTATCTTCGCATCAGACTTCGAAATCAGCCTGAGTGAAGTTGTATTTCTGACCGGTCTGCAGGCACTCGTAGGCCTTCAGAACCGTGACGCAGGACTTGAAGGCATCCATGACGTTGCAAGTCAGGTGCTTCGGATCCTTGAGCTGCACGGACTCGATGAAGTTGGCCACGTGAGGGGTGTGCGGATAGACATCCAGGATCACCGGGATTTCCCACGGATCGAGAGCCTTGGATTCACGCGCATCCGCCACAGCCTTGGCCACGCCGGTGACAGCGTAGGACTTGGGTGCAGGCTTGGCCCAGTTACGGGTGTGTTCCCAGAACTTGTTCTTCACCGCGTCAGGGGATTTCACCAGCAGCGGGTTGTCGCCGGTGGTCCACTTCGTCCAGTCCTGGCCGGGTTCGGCATAGACCTGGTTGTAGGTGGGGCTTTCCGAGATGATGGCCGAACCGGCCACACCCATGTGCTTCTCATAGTAACCCTGGCTGCCAGTGGTGGTGAGCACCTGGTAGTAGGCGCGCATCACGCCGTCCTTGGTCTTGTACTCATAAAGGCACATGACGTTGTCCGGCAGCTCAAACTTGGCTTTGGGGGCACCATCCGGACCGGGGGTGCCATCATAATAATCCACACCGCCAGCGGCATAGAGAGAGACCGGGGTGGTCTCATACATCCAGTTGAACATGTCAATCTGGTGGGCACCCAGGTCAGAGATGGGGCCGCCGCCGTACTTGGCGAACCAGCGCCAGTTGCGGAACTCTTCCATGTTGCCGAAGCCGTATTTGGAAAGCATCTCGGCAGGGATTTCCTGCTTCTTCGGAATCCCCAGGGGCTGCGAGGCAGCCACACCGCGGTTCCACTGGCCATAGCAATGGGTCACGCGGCCGAGGAGACCGTTTTTGACGATCTTTTCACGCAGGTGGATGTAACGGGGATTCGAGTGGCGCTGGTGGCCAATCTGGAAAATGCCCTGGTTTTCGCGGCCGGCCTTCACCATGTCACGGGCACCTTCGATGGTGTTGGACATCATCTTCTCGCAATACACCGACTTGCCCTTTTCAAGGCACATGCGGGAAAACGGAGCGTGAAGGTGGTCTGGCGTGGCGATGAAAACGGCCTCGATGTCAGGCTGCTTTTCCAGCATTTCCTCGATGGTTTCGTACTGGGCGACCGGGCCGGTGACCTGGTGCTTGTTTTCGAACTCCATGCGGCGGGCCACAGGATTGCGGTTGTACTTCCAGATGTCGCACACGGCCACCCACTGGATGCCGGACTTAATCTTGGAAGCGGCCACGCGGAGGCGGTCACCCTGGGCGCCGCAGCCGACGAGGGCGCATTTGATGGTGCGGCCAGCTTCAGTGCCCTGGGCGATGGCGCTCTTGCTGGTGGCAAGGTACAGGCCGGCTCCGGTCGCTGCGCTGGTGCGCAGGAAGGACCGGCGGTCCATGAACTTGGACAGCCCGCCTGCTTCTGGCTGGGGGGTGGGGGAAGTGGTGCTCATTGTGTCTTCGTGTTTACGATGCCGGTGAGCGCTCAGCCTTCGGTAGTGACGGTGGTCTTGCTCTTTTTGCAGCGGTGGCGGCCGAACAGACCGTCCAGGGAAAGGTAGCCGCTCCGGTTGGTGTAGAGGGCGATGGCGGTCAGCAGGATGCCGACGCCGATGTTGGCGGAAAGTTCCATGTCATCTGGCAGGGCGGAAAGACCGAAGCCCAGGGAAAGGAAGGTGAGGCCGGCGGCCAGGAGGGAGAATTCGCTCAGAAGGCCGACGGCCACCCAGGCACCGACGGCGACGAGCACGTAACCGATGTTGTGGGCGTACTGGTCGATGGCGGTCTCCGGAAGGATGGAAGGCAGCATGCTGTTTTCTTTCATCAGCTTGCCGATCAAGTTCGTCTTGGTCTCGTAGTTGGCGGCGTTGAAAGTGGCCTCGGCGCCATCACCAGCACGGAACTTGTCCACACCTGCCATCACAAGACGCAGTGCCACCCACAGCCGGGTGATCAGATTGGCGAAAGCAAGGTCAAGACGGGTGCAGGAAGAGTGATTGTCGGACATGTTGGTTGTGACGGTATAAGTAGGAGGCGCGATTCTGAACGGGGCACTTTGGAAATCCAGCAAAATTTAGATGCCGGACCCCATAATGGCCCGGGCAAAACCGCTGGAAAGGAGGGAACGCGCGGGTTTTGCCCTTCCTATCCGGATTTAAGTGGCCGAATTCATGCTTTATGTGTCGGCAGGCTTGCCATTCCGGACGGCTCCTCCTAGAAAATGGAATTTCTTCTGAAAAATGAGCGCTGATTTTACCTCCCCGACACTGCCTCCTCTCGGAATCCTCGAGCCTTTGGGCGACGACGACCGCGACATTCTCAGCGGATATGGCGAATTTCGCCCCGTCCAACCCGGTCAGCATCTCATTGAAGAAGGCATGGCCCAGACCGGCCTGTATTATATCATTTCCGGCAAGCTGCATGCCACCGCCATCCGGGGCGGTCACAAAGTCCTGCTGGGCAGCGTCCAGTCTGGCGAAACAGTGGGCGAGATCAACCTGCTGGACCCTTCTGCCGCCAGCGCGACTGTCACAGCGGTGGACTTCAGCCAGGTCTGGCACATCGATTCCAAAAGCCTGGAGGCCTACATCAACGAATATCCACGCCCGGCAGCCTGGTTGCTCATCGGAGTCGGCAAGACCATCGCGCGTCGTTTGCGCTCGGTGAACGACAAGATCGCCAGCTTCTACGGCGGCTGATTTCAGGCCATCCGGCTTGGTGCCGGTCTTTTTTACGACCCGCTTTCCTCATCTGGGAAGCGGGTTTTTTGTGTCGGGGCAGGGGGGCGGTTTATGGTCGATGCCATTGAACAATCCCGGTTTGGGCGGGCTGGAGTCAAAGGAATGACCTTCGGGATGCTTTGTGCTCCCTGCTTTTATCTCAAGCCTCGGTTCGGGTGCCGCTCCGCGACACGAAGAAGGAATGAAAAGATGCTTCTGGACGGTTTCCAAGGAATCCGCGCTGGCAAGGCTGCTTTTTGAAAGGAGTTTCAGGCAATCTTTCGAAATTTCTCTGACTACGGCTGCTTCTTGCGGCCGCCTTTGCGCTCCGATTCCCAGGCTTTTTCCGAGTCGTAGCGTTCGTTCACGGTGGGCATCTGCGCTTCCACTTTTTCACGCCATTCGGCCAGTTGTTTTTGCAGTTTGAGGGCAATGTCCGGTTCCACGGTTGCCACATTGTCCGCTTCGCCGACATCCCGGCGCAGGTTGTACAGTTCTACGTGGCTGTCTTCGAGGAACTCGATGAGCTTCCAGTCCCCGGCACGAATGGCGCTGTACGGCGTGGCGCTGCCGGGATGATAGTGAGGGTAGTGCCAGCAGATGGCGTCCCGCTTCAGCACGTCTTTCTGGTTCAGCAGAGGCAGCAGCGATTCGCCATCCACCACCTGGCCTTCCTTCAGCGGAGTACCGGTGGCTTCCAGAAGTGTCGGCACGTGGTCGTAGCCGATGACGGGCGTATCGCAGACGCTGCCTGCCTCCACCACTTCCGGCCACACGACCAGCAGAGGCACGTGGACGCCGCCATCATAGGCACTGCCTTTGCCCAGACGGGACGGGCTGTTGTCCGTCGGTCCCGGCTTCCAGCCCTGGGCGTTGACGGTGCCGCTGAGGCCGCCGTTGTCGCTGGTGAAAATGAAGATCGTGTTTTGCGCCAGGCCCAGTTTTTCCAAAGCGGCACGCAGCCGGCCCACACTGTCGTCCACGCTTTCCACGAGGGCGGCATAGACGGGATTGCCATGGCCGCCTTCGGCCTTCTTGGTCTGGTACTTGGCCACCACTTCCGGCTTGCCCATCAGCGGGGTGTGCACGGCGTAGTGGGGCAGGTAGACGAAGAAAGGTTTGTCCTTGTTCTTTTCAATGAAGCCGATGGCCTCCGTCGTCAGGCGGTCGGAGAGGAATTCATCCTTCGGGCCGTCTGGCAGGGTGGCGATGCGGTAAGGGGAAAAGTAACTGGGAGGCTGGCCTTGTTCCGTGCC
>DASWXG010000615.1:0-14543 GCA_036405615.1 Prosthecobacter sp.
GCAACCTTACCGTCCGAACGCGTCAATGCACGGCCCCTCCACGATCCAGCACTCGTCCTGGGCAACCGTTGAAGGGGATTTTGGTTCAGGATTTTTCACCCAGCCCCCGGCACACGAACCCGGTTAGACACGCGACTTGCCTGGCTATGTTTTTGCTCAGTGAAGCCGTCGGCTTTCCTGGTCAAGGGGAAGCAGCAGGTAGTGCGGAGCTGATGGGCTATCTGCTCAAGGCCGTGGTGCCGGAGACAGCGGGCAACGGCTACAGCATCACGTTCCAGGAGGCAGCCGGGTATGGCCAGCAGTTGTAGGTGCGGGAATTGCGTTTACAGCGTGGGGGTTGGGAGAGCAAATTCATGCCATTAATGACGTTGATAAGTATGACGGTCAGTTAAATGAGGTTTTGTCCGCCGCTTCAGCGTATAAAAATAGCGTGGAGAGCAATCTGAGCGAAGATGATCAATTTGTGAATAAGGCTGCTTTTATATCGGCAACTCGCAATTATGTGGCTAATTTTGTTGACAATATTGCGCTTGGGTTAGCTGCTGAAGTTCAACTTCGAGCAGCTGCTCATGAATACCTAACTGATTAATTGTATGTCAAATTTAAGCATTGCGGTTTATAATAGTGATGTGTTGGAGCAGGTGCGGGAATGTTTAGTGAATAAGAGCATAAGTGTCGACCCTTTGAAATTTGACTATGAAGCAGATGCTCTTGTTTTTCGGAAAAGGGCGTCTAGTGTGTTGTGGCTTAGGGGTTCGGATACGGAGTCTTTCGAGGTGTTTCTTTGTGTTGCCAAAGCGTTGGTGGATCAGCCATGGTTGTGCCTAAGGTTTCCGGAGAAAGTTGTCTGGGAGTATGACTTGTATTATGGTTGCCAATTGATCGATCAATTTATGCCTTTGCCTGATTTGTGGGGGAAACAGAAGTTGTTTCCCGGAAATCCTACTTTGCTTACCAACATTTGGGGCGGTAAGGCATCGAGAATTTCCAATTACTTGGTTCAATGGCAAGCAAGCAATCGAGGGGAAAAAGCCTATTGGTCGGATCGCTTCCGATTTGGTAACTCAGAACAAGGGTTCGATTTTCTTCGACGGCTAACGGGCATACAAATACCACAGTAAACAGTAACAACCCATAGCTGGCATCGTGCCTATGCCAGCTTTTCAAAAAAACAGAACTCCGAGGCAGTATTCCTCCTGAGTCGGGCTGTGCCAGATCGGTGCAGAGGCCCAAGTAAGCTTGCGTCTTTGCCCTCCCAATGCTTCAATAGTCAGCCCAGTTGCTATCCAGGGCCAATCCCAGAAAATGAATTCCGATAATACGAAAATGAAGGATTCCGGATCCTCGACGACGGCGGATGCCATCAGGCTTTATAGAGGGTGGTCAGTTGGCGAGAGTTGAGTCATTTCAGTAATCAAGCACGATTCATGACCTATGATTGTCGATAATTTGGGGCCGAAAATTACAAGTGTTGATGTGGAGATTTTTGAGGGGAAGCATCATCTCAATTTGCCGGAAGGGTATCGGCAGTTCTTAATCGAATGTAACGGAGGAAGCCCATATCCTAACTCGTATTTGGCAGATTCAGGTGTTGAGGTCACCATTTCATATCTTTTTTCCCTGGGAGATGGTGGTTTGCCCGGAAATTTGGAGAATGACTATTGTCCACCGGGCTGGGATGACGCACATCAGGAAGGTTACATTCAGATTGGCCATGACTTTGGAAATCAGCCGATTGTTCTTTCAACCAAGGGTAAAACCCGTGGATATGTCTATCTAAATATAGACAGTATTCCCCATTTAATAGCTCATTCATTTGGCTCTCTCTTGAGACAGGCCAATTGTCGCCGGGGTTTGTCTCGCGGAGCGTACGATGATCTTATGGATCGTGTCCTCTCAGGTAAGCCAGCCGACGATCAAGGATATGAGTTTGATATACCGGACGGTGAAGATTGAAACAGTAATATACCACACTTGGCACTATGCCCGTGCCGGGTTCCCAAAAACTAAAATAAGAAGTCCCCTTCCGAACATGGCAATGCACGGTCCCTCCATCATTCAGTGCTTGATTGACTTGCCTGCTCCCCCCCCCCCCGCAGGCTGACCCTTCGGGCTCCTCCCGCTTCGCGGGATGCATCCAAAACGCCTCCGTCTCTCGGCGTTTTTTGGGCAACCGTTGAAGGGGATTTGGGTTCAGGATTTTTCACCCAGCCCCGGCACAGGAACCCGGTTAGTAATCAAATCAGAGTAATTATGAGACTTCTAACACTTGCTCTTTTAGTTGCACTTCAGAGCTGCATCAACAAAAAGCATGCTTTGATTGAGGGGATTGCTCAGGGAGAGAATGAACGTTTGATTTTAGAAAAAAAAGCCAAAGAAAATAAAGACCCGCTGTCGGCATCGAAATTAGCTCAACATTATCTTTTGGTTGAGCGTAATGAATATCAGGCTCGGTATTGGTTCAAGATGGCAGCAAAGCTCGGAGGGGAGAGGGAAAGAGCGTCTTATGAATCATTCAAAGAAGCCTCTGAGGAGCAGTAACAACCCATAGCTGGCACAGTGCATGTGCAGACTTCCGCAAAACATACGATGAGCAGCAATCAATACCAGGATGCCGATCCGCCATTACCGGCCGAGGTTGATGGGGGCTGGCGGCCAATGACCCGGATCCGTTGAAACGTTTCGTGATTGGCGCAGCGCTCTATTGGAATAACCGCAATGCTATTGAAGCCCTTTGTTCTACGTTAAGCCGTCATCCGCACGAAGAAGTGCGGGGAAATGCCATTTTGGGGTTTGGGCACATCGCCCGCCGGTTTGAAGACCTGGCAAAGCCATTCAAAGAGGCCATTGAGGCCGGTCTTGCTGATGAATCCCGATACGTTCGAGGCCAGGCATGGGCTGCTGCGGAGGATCTGAACCACTTCCTCGGGTGGGATGTTGAGATGCATCCAAACGGAAGTCCGTAGGATTGGAGAAAGGAATGGTATGGGGCCGACCCATCTCGGACAATGGATCTTTTCCGAAACGCCGGGCCCGGCATGAGACGGTGGCCTCGTTTGCGAAAGCAGGTTTCCTGCAGGGGTGAAAAATTTGATGCAAATAAATGCAAAAATCCGTTGCGCGGATCACGACCCTTTGCCACTATCCCGGCCCCGCAAAACAGCGGGAAATGGCTCGGTAGCTCAGTCGGTAGAGCAGGGGATTGAAAATCCCCGTGTCGGCGGTTCGATTCCGTCCCGAGCCACCTCTTGAATCCAAGCAAATTCAAGGGTTCCACAAGTTTCGGTGCACCAAGTGCACCAAACCGGAAGAAATTAGCCAGCGAGGTTCTGTCATGAAATGAGTCTGCACTATCATGCTTGGGTGCGCGGCCCCTCGATCTGGCAATCTGCAGCCTGTGGCGCATCCACTCCGTTATCGGCTCCTCTGAACAATGCAGCGACCGAGGAACGTTCATCCTGGCATGGATTTGAACTCATTCTCTTTTCGTCTTTCGCGTGTGTTGTTGCCGGTGCCTGTGGTTGGTGGTCTTGCCCGGCTGAGCCGGCGCATGATCTCCAAGGTGGGGTTGGCATCCCTGTCTCTGGTGCTGATGGGGCTGGCTTCTGCGGTGCTGGGGCAGGAACCAAAGCCTGTCGCTGCGTATTCACGGGTGCTGTTCCTGGGCAACAGCATCACCAAGCATGGGCCGAAGGCGGACATTGACTGGAGCGGCAACTGGGGGATGGCGGCCAGTGCGGAGGACAAGGACTATGTGCATCTCGTCACGGCGGGGCTGCCGAAGGTGCAAGGCAGCGCGCCGGATATCCGTGTGAAGAACATTGCCGGGTTTGAGCGCGATGCGCCCGCGGCGGATGTGGAGGCTTTGCTGAAGGATGAGTTGGCGTTTAAACCGGACCTCGTAATCCTTGCCATCGGCGAGAATGTTCCGGCGCTGAAGGATGCGGAGAAGCAGCAGGCTTTTAAAACAGCAGTGCTGAAGCTGATGAAGCGGTTGAAGACGGGGCCTGAGACAAAGCTGGTGGTGCGGAGTTGCTTCTGGGCCAATGCGGCCAAGGACAAGGTGCTGCGTGAAGCCTGTGCGGAGGCGGGCGGTGTTTTTGCTGACATCAGCGCCCTGGCGGCGGATGAGACGAACTACGGCCGAGCCGAACGCCCCTATAAAAATGCGGGAGTGGCCAATCACCCGGGCGACAAAGGCATGCGGGGGATCGCTGACGGTATTTTAAAGGCTATTGGAACGCCCTGATTTTCAGGGGATTGAGAGAGTGCAGGGGCAAGAGGACCGCTTTTTTGCAAAAAACATGTCCAAATCGTTTCATACGAAAACCTATCGCTCATGATGGAACCGCTCTCACCAGAACCCGCCGACCAGACGGAGGCCTACCTCCGGCTGCTGACCCAGCATGACCGCTGGCTGGCGACGTATGTGTACAGCCTGGTTTCCAGCGCGGCTGATGCCGACGACATCCTCCAGGAGGTGAAGGTGACCCTCTGGAAGCAGTTTTCCAAATTCGAACCCGGCACCCATTTCCGAGCCTGGGCCCGGAAGATCGCCACCAACCAGATTTTGAACTACCGCCGTTCGGAAAAGAGGCGGTCGGTTTCCTCCTCCCTGGATGAAGAGTTCATCGAGGCGGTGGCGGCAGAGATCGACCAGCGTGCCGATCTTCTGGACTCCAAGGCCGATGCGCTGGCCCTGTGTCTGCGCAAGCTGCCCGAGGCTCACCGGAAGGTGGTGGTCTGGCGTTATTATGAAGACTGCAACGTGGAGGAGATCGCGACCAAGAGCGAGCGGACGGTTGAGGCCGTTTACCGCCTGCTCAGCCGCATCCGCCAAGTCCTGAGCGAGTGCGTCAGCCGCCAGGTGACCCAATCATCCCCCACGCCATGAACGAATCCACCTCCCAAACCGAACGCATTCAGCGGGCGCTGGAAGGGCTGATGTCCGAAGAGGAACATGCAGCTTTGAAGGCGGATGTCGTCCGCGACGCAGACCTGCGTGCAGCCTATGTGGAACAGGTGTGGCTGCACTCTGCGCTGCGGGCGCAGAGCGATTCCCTGGTCAGCCTGCTGGAGGTGGAGGAAAGCGCTCCGCCTGCACCGGCAGTGGGTGCGGCCAAGCCCTTCCGCCGCTGGCCCGTGGCGCTGTGGTCCGCAGGCGTGGCCGCCTGTCTCACGCTGGCTGCCAGCGTGTTTGTCTTTGGCAAAACTTCTCCCTCGCGTCCGCTTGTGGCGACTCTGGTGCAGGCGGAAAACTGCCGCTGGGCGGGTTCGGATCTGCCGACCTCGGTGGATTCCAAACTGGGCACTGGCAAGCTGGCCCTGGTGGAGGGCATTGCCACGCTGAAGTTTCAAAGCGGAGCCACCGTGACCATGGAGGCACCTACGACGCTGGAGATTTTGACGGCCATGCACTGCCGCTTGATTGAGGGCACACTGACCGCAGAAGTGCCGGAACCCGCGCACGGTTTCACCATCGATACGCCGGACATCAAGGTGGTGGACCTGGGCACCAAGTTTGGTGTGACTGCGGGCTCTGCCGGCAACTCGCAGGTGCGTGTGTTTGAAGGCGAAGTCGAGATCGGCGGCCTCAAGGATGGCAAGCTCAAGCGCCTCACGGAAGGCAAAGGATTGCATGTCGGCTCTGGCAGTACCAGCCTGGGCCAGGAACCCACACGCGGTGAGCAGGTGCAGGAAGCCGGCGGCTGGACGGCCATTCCCACGTCCTTTGGCCGCGGCAAAGACGGTTACTCACGCCGTGGCGACAACGGTGCGCCTCTGGGCACACACCCGCTGATCATCGTCAAGCACACCGACCTTCCGCCGGGCATGAAGAATGAGCGGCGGGCCGTCCTGACATTCGACATTTCCCGCATCCCCACCGACGATGTCAAGGAAGCCCAGATCGTGCTGGATCCGGAGCCGAGCGGTTTCGGTTTCTCGGCCCTCATTCCGGATGAATCTCACTTCTCCGTGTATGGCCTCACGAATGAGGAAGAAGACCCCTGGGCTGAAAAAGAGATGCACTGGTCCACGATGCCCGGCTGCAATGACAAGGGACCCGACGAGGGCCGTGTGCGCAAACTCGCAGAGTTCTGGATGCCGCGCGGCGGCTCCGGCGGACCGTTGACCGTTCGTGGTGAGGCCCTGGCCGAGTTCATCCGGCAGGACACCAATGGGCTGGTCAGTTTTGTCATCGTGCGGGATACGGGCGAGACTGATCCGTCCGGCCTCGCCCATGCCTTTGCTGCCAAAGAACACCCTACTGGCCGCGCCCCGACCCTGCGCCTGAAGTAAGCCCGAAAGCCCCTGGCAACTTTTTTCTCCACCCACCCTCATGCTGAAGAAATCCACCCTTTTGCTGGCCTGCCTCGGCTCCGCCTCCATTCATGCCGCGAGCACCGCTGATGATGTGCAGCGCGCGCAGATGGCGTTCTTTGAAAAGGAAGTGCGCCCCGTGCTGGTGAACCGCTGTTATGAATGCCACGGCGAGAAAAAACAGAAGGGCAGCCTGCGCCTGGACAACATCGGTTTCATCAAGGCGGGGGGAGATTCCGGTCCGGCCCTGGTGGCGGGAGATCCGGACAAATCACTGCTGATCGAGGCCGTGCGTTTCCAATCGCCCGACTTTGAAATGCCGCCCAAGGAGAAACTGCCGGAGAAGGAAATCGCCATCCTGGAGAAGTGGGTGAAGATGGGCGCTCCCTGGCCGGAAACGGAAGCTTCCCGCGTGGCTGTAGATGAAAACGGCTTCACGGAAGAAGACCGCAAATACTGGGCCTTCCAGCCGCTTTCAAATCCGGTGCCGCCGGCTATCAAGAGTCCGTGGATCCGCAACGATGTGGACCGCTTCATTGCCCAGAAGCAAAAGGAGTTAGGCCTGAGCCCGGCTCCTGAGGCCGACCGCCGGGAACTGGTGCGCCGTCTCTATTTCAACCTGCACGGCCTGCCGCCCACCCAGGAGCAGGCGGATGCCTTTGTGAACAGCAAGGATCCCAAGGCCTATGAAAAGCTGGTGGACGAAATCCTGGCCAGCCCGCGTTATGGCGAGCGCTGGGCCCAGCACTGGCTGGACCTGACCCGCTATGCCGAAAGCGACGGTTACAACCAGGATGCCGCCCGTCCCTATGCTTGGCCTTATCGCGACTATGTCATCAAGAGCCTGAATGACGACAAGCCCTATGACCAGTTTGTGCGCGAGCAACTGGCGGGCGATGAAATCGCACCCAAGGACCCGAAGGTTCTCGTGGCCACTTCCTACCTGCGCAATCCCATTTACGAATACAATCAGCGCGATGCCCGCGGCCAGTATGAGGTGGTGCTGACTGATACCACGGACAATGCGGGTGAGCTTTTCCTGGGCCTCAGCTTCGGCTGTGCCAAGTGCCACGATCACAAGTTCGACCCCATTCTCCAAAAGGATTACTATGCCCTCCGCGCCTTCTTCACCCCGCTGCGCTGGCAGGATGACAAGATGCTGGCCACGGATGAAGAGCAGGCCGAGTTTGCTAAAAAGGAGGCTGTCTACAAGGAGGCGACCGCTCACATCCAGAGCCAGATCGACGCCATCATCGGCCCGATGATCGAGCGCAAAGTCCAGCGTGCCTTTGACATCTTCCCGGAAGACATCCGCACCATGGTGGCCAAGAAGCCGGAAGAGCGCGAGCCGCAGGACTGGCAGGCTTCCTACTTCTGCGAGCGGCAGATGGAGTATGAGCGCGAGCGTTTCGACCCCTTGAAGTCCATCAAGGACCCCAAACAAAGTGCCAGCTACCAGGCCCTGGTGCAGGAGCTGAAGAAGTTTGACGACCTCAAGCCAGAACCTCTCATCAAAGCCTTCGTTGCCACGGATGCCATGCGCGTGGGCCCGCCAAATCCTCTGAAGACCCGCAAGGGCGAGACGGACATTCAGCCCGCCTTCCTGACCCTGCTCGAGCCTAAGCAGCCCGAGATCAAGCCGATGGAAAAGACCACGGGCCGCCGCAGCGCGCTGGCTGCCTGGATCACCCGCCCAGACAACCAGCTCGCCACCCGTGTCATCACCAACCGCGTTTGGCATTATTTGTTCGGCATAGGCATCGTTGCCACTCCCAATGACTTTGGCCGCCTCGGCGAGGTGCCCACGCATCCGGAGCTACTGGATTACCTTACCCAGCGTTTCCTGGCCGGCGGCTGGAGCTTGAAAAAGCTGCATCGTGAGATCCTGCTTTCCGCCACGTATCGCCAGACGGCCCATCGGGAAGTGCCCGCCCTGGCTGCCAAGATAGACCCGACGAACAAGTACCTGTGGCGCTTCAACCCCCGCCGTCTGGATGCCGAGCAGGTGCGGGATGCCATGCTGGCCGCCAGCGGTGAACTGGACCTGACACCCGGCGGCCCGTCCACAGATGGCAACGGCACCCGCCGCTCCATCTACACAACGAAAAAGCGCAACAGCCAGAACGAGCTGCTGCGCAGCCTGGATGCCCCGGCCGGTTTTGCCAGCACTTCGGAACGTCAGAGCACCACCACACCTACCCAGGCGCTGTTGCTGATGAACGGGGACTGGACGCTGAACCGTGCCCAGAAACTCGCCGCCCGCGTTACCTCCGTGGAGGACATCTGGCAGTATGCTCTTGGCCGTCCGCCGACGAAGAAGGAGCGGACGCTTGCCGAAAGCTTCATCGCCAAACGCACGGAGGAACCGGCCAATGAAGACGGCCCGCAGGCACCCATGTCCAGCGACAAGGTTGCAACCGCCAGCCTGTTCAAGGAGAACACCCCTCAAGAGCGGCTGATCTCCCGCTCGCCAGAGAAGGAAGGCGATGAGTTCACCATCGAGGCCATCGTGCGGCTCAACACCATTGATGCCAATGCCTCCGTCCGCACCATTGCTTCCCGCTGGAACAACGGCAAAGACAACGTGGAGGCCTTTGGCTGGAGCCTGGGCGTGACGGGCGAGAAGTCCCGCTTCAAGCCGCGCAACCTCATCATCCAGCTCGTGGCCGAAGATGAAAATCACAACATCACTTATGAGCCGGTGGCGTCTGATCTGCGGCTGGAGCTGGGGGTGGACTATCACATCGCCGTCAAAGTTTCCTGCAGTGCTCATACCGTCACCTTCCGGATGAAGCAGGAAGACAAACCCAATGCGCCGCAGCTTATTTCCGTGGTGCCTCACAGCGTGCGTAGCGGCCTCAGCAACGGTGCTTCCTCGCTGGTGATCGGCGGTGTCAACAAGCGCGCGGCCAGCCACCAGTGGGACGGCAACATCGAGGCTGCCCGCGTGGTGCGTGGCATCCTGCCGGACGACAAGCTTTCGGCTGATCCCTCCCGCTGGGGAGACGGCGGTCTCCTTTCCTGGAATGTGCGTGAAGCTCTGCCAGATACCGTGGACTGGGCCAGCGCCGACAGCAGCCAGACCACGGCAGATCCGCGCCAGCGAGCACTGGCAGACCTCTGCCACGTGCTGCTCAACGCCAACGAATTTTTCTACCTGCATTAAACCCTCCAAGGATCCCTGCCATGCCCTGTCATAACTACGACATCCCTACTTCCCGCAGAGCTTTCCTGCGCCGTGCTGGCTGCGGTTTCGGTGCAGTCGCCCTTGCCGCCACCATGCGGGAGCCGGTGCTGGGCGCCCCCAGTCCCGCGAGTGCCGTTTTGCGGCAGCTTCCGCAGCGGATCGGCCAGGCCAAGAACGTCATCTTCTGTTTCATGGAAGGCGGCCCCAGCCACCTGGACACCTTTGACCCCAAACCGCTGCTGAACAAACTGGACGGGCAAAAGCTGCCGCCCAGCTTCAAGGAGCCCGTGCTGGCCATGGGTGAAAGCGGTGCCCCGCTGCTGGGTTCACGCCGTACCTGGAAACAGCATGGACAGAGCGGCCTCTGGGTTTCCGACTGGTTCGAGCATGTGGCGCAGCATGCGGATGATCTGGCGGTCATCCACTCCTGTGTTTCGGATGGCATCAACCACGCGGGCGGTGTCTGCCAGATGAACACGGGCAGCATCTTTGGCGGGCGTCCTTCTCTGGGTGCCTGGGTCAACTACGGCCTGGGGACCGAGAACGGCAACCTGCCCGCTTTTGTCGTCATCAAGGACAGCGAAGGCACGGTGGTGAACGGTGTGCGCAACTGGGGCAGCGGTTTCATGCCGGCTGTCTATCAGGGGGTCGAGTTCAGTTCCGATGGTGTGCCCATCAAGTACCTGGACAACCCGAAGGGATACAGTTCCGCCCAGCAGCGCGAGAAGCTGGATCTGCTGGCTTCGCTGAACCAGGACTACAACAGCAGCCGCACGGACAACACCGAACTGGAGGCCCGTATTCGTGCCTATGAACTGGCCTACAAGATGCAGGCCGAGGCTCCCGTGGCGGTGGATCTCAGCAAGGAGAGTGCGGCTATCAAAGCGCTCTATGGCATGGACAAACCGGAGACGGCTGTCTATGGCCGCAACTGTTTGCTGGCCCGCAGGCTGGTGGAAAACGGTGTCCGGTTTGTGCAGCTCTACTCTGGGGCTGGCAGCAAGTGGGATTCTCACAGCAAGCTGGAGGAAAACCACACCCGCCTGTGCCGTTCTGTGGACCGCCCTATTGCCGGTCTGCTCACCGATTTGAAACAGCGCGGTCTGCTGGATGAAACCCTGGTCATCTGGGGGGGCGAATTTGGCCGCACCCCGATGAGCGAGCAGGGCGGCGGGCGCGACCACAACCCTGGCGGCTTTACCATGTGGATGGCGGGTGGCGGTGTCAAAGGCGGCCAGACCATCGGCGCTACCGACGAACTGGGCCTCTACGCCGTGCAGGACAAGATGCACGTGCATGACCTGCACTCCACCATCCTGCATCTCCTGGGCGTGGACCACACCCAGCTGGTGTATCATCACAAAGGGCGGCCGGAGCGCATCGACCAGAACGAAGGTCACGCAAACAACAGACTCATCACTGGTTAGGTTGGGCCTTGCCGCCTGCTTTCAGAAAGGCGATCAGGTCGGCCATGTCCTGCTGCGTCAGGGCTGCTTCCAGGCCTTCGGGCATGAGGGAGACTCCCAGGCTCTTCAGGCTTGAGAGGTCTTTCCTCAGGAGGGATCTCGAACTGCCGTCCGGCAGGCGGAAAGTGATGCTGGAAGCGCTTTCACCGGCGACAAGCCCGAAGATCTGTTCGCCACTGGCCAGCGCCCCGATGTAGGCATGATAGCCCGGCTGGATGTCGCGGTTGGGATCCAGAATGTTGACCAGAATCTTCTCAGCAGGATGGGCGGCAACGGTGGCCAGATCGGGGCCCACACTGCGGCCTTCTTTGCCCAGCATATGACAGGCTGCGCAGGTGCGCTGGTAGACTGTATGGCCGCGAGCGGCGTCTGTTTTCAGAGCCAGGGAAGGCTGGTATTTTTCCACCAGCGCATTGCGGGTGGACTGGCCTGAACTGGCAAAAACGGTGCCCGCACGTTCCTGAACTTTCTTGTCCGGGTGGCTGCTCAGCCGCAGACGATGCGCCGCGTCAATGTCGCGTGTGGGCAGCGATCTCCCTTCGAGAGCTTTGAGCAGGGCCAGGGTCCAGGATTCACGGGAGAGCATGGCGTCCAGTGCAAGCTGGCGGAGTTCGGGGGACAGTGATGCCCATTGCCCTAGAGCATGGGAGGGAAGCTGCTTGCTCCCTGAAGGTGTAAGCGTGACCAACACCTCGCGCCAGATCTCGGGGGACGAAGAGGGCGAAAGCTTGGTCAGGAGGAAAGCCGTGGCCTCCTCTTGGTGGCGGTCATCCTGCAGCAGCAACGCCGCCGCAGCCATCTGCGGGCCCGAGCCGCTTTCTGAAGTCGCAAGACTGTGCCGGGCCTCGGCAAGGACGCGGTCGTTTTGGGCAAGCAGTGACGAGAGGCGGTCTCCGGCCTTTGCGAATTCGGTGAGGTTCTGTTTCCGGTTGCGGGCCACTTGTAGAAACTGCTCCAGCAGCCGCCAGCGGGATGAAGCTGGTACTTCGCCGGTCTGTTCGAAAGCCGGTTCCAAAAGGCTGGAAATGCTGTCCCGGTCCTTCGCTGCAAAGGCCATGTGCAGGAGAGAAATCCGATGCTCGGGTTTCGCCTGCCGGACCAAAACGGACAGATGGGGCAGGGCAGAACTCAGGCAAGCCGTGGTCAGCCATTCGTCCGCATTCGCGTGGTTTAGGAGCCGGGCCAGCGTTTCACCAGTCTCCGGCTGGTTCCAACTGCCGAGACTGAAGGCCAGTTGCAGGCGGACTTTGGCATCGGCATCCTTGACTCGCATGCATGCAGCGTGGACGACATCTGCGGATGAAAAAGCCTCCGCGAGCCTCAGGGCATTTTCCCGCACTCCCGCATGAGGATCCTCCAGGGCTTTGATGACATCAACGGCTTTCAGGAGGCCGAGCCCTTCAAGGGTGCACCAGGCCTGCAAGCGGGTTTGGGGGCGGGCGGAAGTTTCGGCCAGATACCGCAGCGGCTTTTCGGCTCCCGCATCTGCTTTCCAGAGCAGGAGCTGCTGGGCTTTGTCGCGGACCCAGCCGTTGGAGGAATCCAGCGAAGCCACCAGCGAAGGCGTGTCGGCGGAAGAGAATTTTGGGAGAGATGGAAACCGCAACCCGCTTCGTGTGATGCGATAGATGCGACCCATGTCATCGCCTAACCGGTAGTGTGGCAGAAGGTCTTCCTTGCCTTCTTTGGGAAGCCAGTGCGGGTGTTCGATCATGTAACGGTACATGTCGGCCACCCACAGGGCTCCGTCAGGACCGGTGCGCATCATCACCGGCCTGCACCAACGGTCCTCGCTTGCGAAGAAGTCGGGCTGCCCTTCCGGCTCGGGTCGTGTGGCGGAAAAGCTGGCTCCTTCAGGGTTCAGTTTCAGGTGCTGGACAAGGTTATGAAAAGGCTCGGCAATGAAAGCGTGGGTTTCACCTGCGGGGAAAAGCAGGGAGTCCTGGTAGACCATGCCGCCGCAGGCGGAGGTGTAGCGCCCCGCTTGCTGGAAGCTGTGGTAGCGTTTTTCCGGCGGGCTGGCGGGATGCACCGGTGGATTGGCGCCTCCCGGCAACTGCACTCGGCCGTCTGGGGCAGGGAGATGCGGATTACGCTTCAGGTAATGGTCCGGCAGCACGTAGTGCCACAAAGGATAGGAGTTTTGGGTTCCGAACCAATGCCCCCAGTCATCGCGGTTGCGGCCAAACTGGGTGGGGCCGCTCTGGGCTTCCACCTCGCCGGTATCCGGACGGATGCGAAAGTCCCGGCTGCCAACCAAAGTTTGCTGACCGGTGCGGGAGGACAGCAGCCGGGTATCGGCCCCGTGTTTGCCGTGGTGGCCGCCCGCTGCGACATAGATCCAGTTGTCCAGGCCCCAGCGCAGCCCGTTGGCGCGCAACTGCTGGTTTCCTTCGGACAGGCCAGTGAAGAGGACCTCTTTGTGATCGGCCTTGCCGTCGTTGTTCCGATCTTCCAAAAACAGGATGTCCGGCGCGGCGGTGACAATGCATCCACCGCGCCAGGTGATGATGCCATTGGGAAAGTTTAGCCCTTCAGCAAACAAGACCGAGCTTTCGTGCCTGCCATCGCCGTCCCGGTCTGTCAGGATGCGGATTCTTCCTCCGGCAGCCCCCGCATTGTCGAGGCCCAGCGGGTAGTCGGCCATCTCCACCACCCAGAGCCTGCCTTGTTCATCCCAGTCGAATGCGACCGGATCGAGAACCTGCGGCTCTGCTGCCACGATGCTGGCTTCAAAGCCGGGGGGAAGATGCAGGCTGCGCAGGCTTTCTGCGGGTGATTTGGGTTTGGACTCCGGCTCGCGGGAAGTCACGTTTGGAGCTGCCCGTTCAGAGGCTTTGAAATGAACGGTCACCTGTTCTGCGGTCAGCGGTTGTGGATAGAATGCGACCTCATCCAGCTTTCCTTCGAAGCCGGAGAACCCGTCGCAGCGGCCTCCGAAGAACATCGGACCGGTTTCGTCCGGCAGCGTCCAATTCAGCTCAGTTTCCATTTCCAAACGGCCGTCGAGATAGACAGTCAGCTTCCTTTCGTCGCGGCTGATGACCACATGATGCCAGTCCAGAAGACGGAGTGGGGTTTTGCCGGAGACCACCTTACCGATGCCGTTGCCCGTGTAGAAGAACAGTTTGCCCGCAGGAACATCTCCATGAGTGCCGCCGATGCCCAGATGCTCCCCCAAGGCGCGGTTATCTTTCTCCGAGCCTCTTGAAAACAGGTACCCTGTGATCGGCCGGGCGTTTGCTGGGAGTGCGTTCCAGAACCAAAATTCGGCGCTGTAACGCTTGCCAAGACCAGGCTTGTCCACCCGCAAACGTCCTCCCGCAAGATGGGCCGCGCGGTTGATGTCCGGACCGGCAAAGGGTGACGGCTTTTCAGGAGGTGTCGAAATGGCTCCGCCCTCACGTTGCACGCCCGGAAGTCCAAAGGCCACACCCTCTTCCCAGCGGGCATCGGCTTTGCCCGCCGCTTGCCGGGGGGCCGGGCCGGAGAGATCGTTCAGACGCCAGTACCCGGAAGGAGAGTCTTGCTGAACGGCCTGGGAGTAGGGGCTGGTCTGGTCTTCCTGC
>DASWXG010000616.1:0-6930 GCA_036405615.1 Prosthecobacter sp.
GAGATCAGGCTCTGAGCCTGAGCCCCCGTGGAGGCAGCCAGTCCAAGCGCCAGCACAAGGCTGAAAACATGGCGGCCGAGGGAACCCCTGTTTGATGAGTGAGTCGGTTTCATGGAGGTGCGTTTTCGGTTGCGTCTAGTCGTTAGACGTATTGCATCCAAAATTAACACCATAATTACTAGTACATGTACTGCTTTCTGTAATAATTTAGTGAATAGATATACGGCATAAAATTTATTTAATGTGATGTTATGTACAAATTAGACACCATTAAAGTTACAGATTTTATTCACATAAATCAGACGCAAATAGTTCATTTTCAATAGATAATGAATCAAGTGATAAACCAATAAATTGGGCTTAAATCCCACAAAAACACTCCATTATTCCTCATTCATGCAATTTTAAGCCTAGTTTACAAACCGTGAACTCGGTTCAGAAAATCCAAAAATTGCAGTGCTTTCGGCCTTCAAATCGCAATTTTGGCTTAAAATTAGCCATAAAACAGGTGTACATTCTCCTCGGGCCAAAAATGGCCTTCGAAGCGTTAGCTGCTTCAGGATCAAAGCGTTGCCTCCTTGAACCATGCTCTCTGACCTCAGAATATGTACAAGGTGCTATGGCTGGCCAAACCAGTCCTCATCTACACGATCCTACGGGCGTAGCATTCGCTTCTCAAAACCCTACAGCACTAGTTTTCTGATCTAGCAGCAGAGCCAAGCCAGCCTCAACACCTTGATCCTTAAGCATTTGCCAAGATTCGGACTGAGATCTCTCACACTGACAGTTGCCGAGGGCGCTGCCCACCTGCCCCATTTCACAAAAAGCCGGATCATGCTACTTTGAGCACCTGGCCGGCAATCTCCTCCCAAAGAATGTCAATATCCTTGGGGCCGTGCGAGGGTTTCCGGGCTTTGGAAAACCAGTAGTCGGCATTCCATTGGTCTCCTTCGATCACGTGGAGCAGGGCATGAATCCAGGAGCCCATGGCCGTATGAATGTCCTGTGCGATGTCGTGGGACTCTTCCCAGTTCCCTTGCTTGGCATGCCAGAGTGCCTGTGCCTCGAGGGAAAGACTGGATGGCAGGACTGGCAGGGCGGCAAGTTCGGACGGCGTCATGGAACAAACCTGATTCGCGTGAAACTCCCGCGTGGCAAATAAAAAGGGACCAAGCTCACGCTTGGTCCCTTTTGAGATCACTCCGATGATTGATGCCTCAATCCTCCGGCATGGCCCGGCCCTTCGTTTCAGGCAGGAACATCAAGGCAATGAGTCCCAGGACGAAGATGACACTCATGTAGGAGCACGCATTGCGGAAAGCCTCCAGCTTGGCCTCCGGCGTGGTCGCACCCGCTTTCAAGGCAGCCTGCAGATGGCCAAGCGTGAAGGGACCGCTGGCGGCAACAAAGCGACCGACATTGTAGCAGAAGCTGGTGCCGGTGCTGCGCAGGCTGGTGGGAAAGAGTTCTGGAAGGTAGATGGCAAAACCAGCAAACAGAGCCAGCTGGCAGCCGCCCATGACGGCACTCATCCAAATGTCACCGCGACCATTGAAGAATTGGAAATAACCTACTGTAGCGATCAGGGCTGCCACGTAAGCCAGTGCGAATGCCTTCTTGCGTCCCAGGCTCTGAGCAAACTTCGTGAACAGAAGCATGCCGATAAAGGCTCCGATGTTCTGGACAATGGAGTTCACCCCGATCCAGTAGGTTTTCTGCCCGGCAATTTCCGCCGCAGGCACGCCTTCTTTCTCCAGCGAGCGCTGCATCACATCCCCAACGAGTTCGGGGCTGAAGAAGCCGATACCCCACAGACCGATGACGCCAGCGATGCACAGGACCATGCCCAGGAGGGCGTTTTTGCGCCAGCGCACATCCCCCAAGAGGGCGGAGTAGGATCCAAATTTCACACCAGCGGCCTTGCCTGCTGCACGGGCCTTGACCCATTTTTCAGGCTCTTTGAGGCGGATCTGGATGAAAACGCAGAGGAAGGCTGGCAGGGCCCCGACCAGGAACATGTATTTCCAGGAGACCCCGGCCTCGATGACTTTGGTTTGCTCCAGACGGCCCATCAGCATGCTTACCAGACCGGCAGTGACGTTACCCACTGCAGACAGGGCTTGCAGCGTCCCCAAAGCGCCTGTGCGAGCACGATCAGGAAGGGTGTCCGCCACCAGAGCGACAGCAAGGCCGAACACACCCCCCACACCCAGACCGGTGAGGAAACGGTAGATGGCAAAATCAACCCAGCCCTTGGAGAAAGCGGAAAGCCCCGTGCAAACAGAGTAAATCAAAACGGTGAGCGTCAGAGTCTTGGCGCGGCCGATTCGGTCGCCCACCGACCCAAAGATGAGACCGCCGGTGGCCCAGCCCGCCACGAAGATCGAAGTCGCATAACCACCGTACTTGATCGCATCCATTTCCGGCGGGAGCAGGGCCTTCATGGCGGAATTTCGCGCCAGGAGGAAAAGCTGCTGGTCCAGGCAGTCAAACAGCCAGGCCAGGGAGGCCACGATGAAGACGAACCAATGATAAGGCGTCAGGTGCTTGTACCACGGGGCGTTGTCGTCTGGAGGGAGGGCTGTTTGGCTCATGGGCGCGGAGAGTGAAGCAGGCATACCAACGCCGCAATCAGGAAATGCTTTGCAAACAGCCTTCACCCTCGGTTGCAGCCACCGGTGACCACTTCGTGTACCCAGAGGGCTCAGGTCGTAGTGCCTCGCCCCCCCCGTTCCCTTCCCTGCCCAGTTTTCTGCTTGGTCCTGAAACGAAAGAAGGGAAACCTTGAACGGGTTTCCCTTCCGTGAAAGCCTCCTGCGAAACCGCTTACTGGCCGAGAATCCCTTTGAGAGTCTCGATGCAGCGCCGGTTCTGCTCCATGGTGCCGACAGAAATGCGAATCCACTCCGGCAGCTTGTAGCTGGCCATGGCGCGGACGATGACACCTTTGTCCATCATGGCCTTAAAGACAGCATTGCCATCACCCACCTTGACCAGCACAAAGTTGGCGTAGCTGGGGATGTATTCCAGGCCGAGGGCTGCAAACTGCTCTTGCAGGTAGGCGCGGCCTTCGTCCGTGATGGCCTTGGTTTTGTCCTGGTGGTCCTGGTCCAGCAGTCCCGCCAGGGCTCCGGCCTGGGCGATGGAGTTGATGTTAAACGGCTGGCGGGTACGTTGCAGCACATCAATCAGCTCCTTGTTGGCCAGACCGTAGCCCACGCGGGTGCCGGCCAGTCCCTGGATCTTCGAGAAGGTGCGCAGCACCACCACGTTCCGGCCTTCGCGCACGTACTTGAGCGTGTCCGGCGGGTTGTCGAGGAACTCATAGTAGGCTTCATCAAAGACGACCACCACATGCGGCGGCACTTTGGCCATGAAGCTGTCGATCTGCTCCTGGGTCACCAAAGTGCCGGTGGGGTTGTTCGGGTTGGCGATGAAAATCTCCTTGGTCTTGGGCGTGATGGCGGCCGCCATGGCATCCAGATCATGGACATACCCCGGGTCATCCACCTCGATGGTTTCAGCGCCGAAAACCTGGGCCATCAGCTTGTAAACGGAAAAGGCGTGCTTGGCGGTGATGATGTTGTCCCCCGCCTGCAGGAACGCGTGGCCGATGAACTCGATGATCTCATTGCTGCCGCAGCCGACGATGACATTGCCAATCTCCAGGCCAAACTTCTCCGCCAGGGCATTGCGCAGCTTCCAGGAGGCCCCGTCCGGATAGATATGCACCTCTTTGACTGCCGCTTCCATGGCCGCGATGGCCTTGGGAGAAGGGCCGAGGGGGTTTTCATTGGAAGCCATCTTGATGATGTCTTCCGGCTTCAGTCCGCGCTCACGCGCCACCTCGTCAATGGGCTTTCCGGGTTCGTAAGCGACGAGGGTCTTGAGCTGGGGGTTGGCAAAGTTCCAAATGGACATGGTGGTCGGGGAAAACGGGAGGCTGTTCATCGCCCTGAATGGGCAAAATGGCAAGTACAGGCCGCAGGGGCCTGACTCGCCTTGACCTTTGCCCCCGCCTCCTTGACGCTTGCGCCATGCGCAACACCGATCGCACCCACACCATGGCCGTCTTTTGTGACTTTGAGAACCTGGCCATCGGCGTACGGGAGGCCAAGTATGACAAGTTCGACATGGGCAAGGTGCTGGAGCGGCTGCTGGTGAAGGGCAGCATCGTGGTCAAAAAAGCCTACTGCGACTGGGAGCGGTACCGGGATTTCAAAAAGGCGATGCATGAGACCGCCTTCGAACTCATCGAAATCCCCCACCTGCGGCAGTCCGGCAAGAACAGCGCCGACATCCGCATGGTGGTGGACGCGCTGGACCTTTGCTACACCAAGGCCCACGTGGACACCTTTGTGGTGGTCAGCGGAGATTCTGACTTTTCCCCCCTGGTCAGCAAACTGCGGGAAAACAACAAAACGGTTATCGGCGTGGGGGTCAAAAACTCCACCAGCGATCTGTTCATCGGCAACTGCGACGAATTCATCTTCTACGACGATCTGGTGCGCGAGCAGCAGCAGCAGCAGAAACGCCGCAGCACCCGGCTGCCCAAGCCCTCCGCAACTCCGCCAGCCGAAGGCAAAACAGCAGAAAATGGCAAAGGCGAGGCCAAGAGAACAGCCAAAGCCACCGCTGAAACAGAAAAGTCTGCCGACCCAAAACCTGCGGGGGACCCTGAAAAGGCTCTGGAAATGCTCATGGAAACTGTGGATGCCCTCATCAGCGAACAGGGAAGCGAACAGGGTGTCTGGGGCTGGAAGGTGAAAGAGACGCTCAAACGCCGGGCGCCGCAATTCAGCGAGCGGTTTCACGGCTTCCGGTCCTTTAACGCCCTGCTGGAAGCAGCCGGGAAACGAGGACTGCTGGACCTGGTGCATGACGAACGCTCCGGCGGCTACCGGGTGCGTCCGGGAGCGGTGATTGAAGCGGGGGATGGCCCTTCCAGCGAGGAAGAATAAGGCTTTTTCTGAGCCCGAAGAAGGGACAAAAATTTTTCTCGCCTTTCAGATGGCCGCTTTGTCTAATGCCTACGTTGGCAGGTCTTTTGGCCTGCTGGCACCATACATCATAACCAAACAAAAAACGCAGTAATACCATGAAAAGAGCACTCCAACGAGGGTTTACCCTCATTGAACTCCTGGTGGTGATCACCATCATCGCGATCATCGCGAGCTTGGCGGTCCCTACTTATAACCTCATCACCGTGAAGGCGAACCAGATGAAAGGGGGCAGCAACTGCCGCCAGATCATCGGTTTGCTGCTCACCTACGCGGCCGACCACAACGGTCTGTATCCGGACTCCGTGACCAACCCGGTGACCGGCAGCACCCCGCTGACCTCCAACGATACCTTCCGCGCCCTGGTGCAGGAAGGTCTCGTCCAGGACGAAACGATCTTCGGCTGCCCCGGCAGCCGTTTCATGCCTGACAAGAACATCGGCATCGCGCCGACCTTCGACCAGGCTCTGATCGCGGGCGAAAACCATTGGGCCATGACCCAGGGCCAGTCCAACACGAGCTCCAGCATCATGCCGATCGTGTTTGAAAACCCTGCAGCCGCCGGCTGGCCTCCGCAGTGGAACTGCGACCAGGCTGGCAAGCCTGTGGCAGGCCGCGCCTGGCCGGGCGGAACCATCATCGTTGGCAAAAACGACGCCAGCGTGGAAACCGTGAAACTGATGGCCACCCAAGGCGCCGCCGTGGGTCCTAAGCTTCTCGGCAGCGGCTTCGACATGTTCACCATGGCCAGCCCTAACTCCCCACAGCAGGTCCTGAACATCGTTCAGGCCGGCACCGGCAGCTACACCGACCCAGGTGCTGTTCCCGGCATGCCTGGTGCTGGTCTGCCTCCAGCCCCTGGCGCTCCTGGTCTCCCACCCGCCCCTGGTGGTGCTCTCCCTGGCCTGCCAGGCGCACCTGCCGGTGGCAGCCTGCCACCTCTGCCAGGCGCTCCTTAACAGGAGATTCCAAATCCATCCCAGCCATTTAGGCTGACCCAGCCGCCAGGAGAAATCCTGGCGGTTTTTTTTGCTGCAAGAACAGCCATCCGGCCTTTAGGGTGCGGCATGTGGTCCTCCGTGCTGCTCGAATGGAATCTGGGCATGGCAATGCTGGCGGCGGTCACGCTGACGCTCAGCGTGACGGCGCTGGTGCATCTCCTCACTCATCACCGGGATCACCGTTCTGCAGCCTTTTGGGTGGCCTTGATCATCCTTTCCCCGCTCGTCGGTGCCTGCCTTTACGGGGTTCTGGGCATCAACTTCATGCGTCGGCGCGGCCAGCAATACCGCGGAGGCATCGGGCCTGCCTATCGGGACCCTCCGCCAGAAAGCCCCCTCTTCATCCACTCAGATCCTGTAAAACTGGAAAGGGATGTCGCCCTGGCCGTCACACTCGACCGGATTTCACGTTTCAATTTCAGTTCGGGCAATCACGTGGAACCCCTGGTGAACGGAGATGAAGCCATGCCTGCCATGCTGGAGGCCATGCGCAATGCCCACACCAGCATCACCCTCGCCACTTACATCTTTGAGGCCACCAAGATCGGGGCCGATTTCATTGAGGCCCTCGCTGCCGCCCATGAGCGCGGCGTGAAAGTGAGGGTCATTGTGGATGACGCAGGCACGCGCTATTCCTGGCCGCCGGTGACCCGCGAACTGAGAAAGCGGGGCGTGCCGGTGCGGCGGTTCATGCCTAACCATCTGTTTCTGCGCATCCTCACCATGAACTTGCGCAATCACAAAAAGATCCTCGTCGTGGATGGGCACATGGGATTCACCGGCGGCATGAACATCCGCGAAGGAAACATGCTGGCCCGGCAGCCTTCGCATCCGGTGCGGGATTTGCATTTCCGCATCACCGGTCCGGTGGTCGCCCAGATGCAGCGTGTTTTTGCCGAGGACTGGCTGTTTTGTTCCGGCGAGGTGCT
>DASWXG010000617.1:0-3214 GCA_036405615.1 Prosthecobacter sp.
AGGAGACTCCGGGGCTTTTTATTGGAATACACAGATGTGTCTTGTCGGCGGGGGCAGGCTCACCAATCTCGTGGCCACGATGCACTACGGGCTCCTTGATCAGAAAAACCCCGAAGGCGAATTTGGAGACTGACACGCGCGGAGAGCCCGAGTTACGAATCCCTGATCCGGACTCTGTTTCGGATCGCAGTTACGCCTAACCTCTAGCCACCACACCGCCATGCTCAAAGTCACCGAATTTGCTTTCACCGGTTACAGTGTCATCGACATGGGCCGCGCCCGCGCGTTTTATGAAAACGTGCTGAATTTGAAGCTGGGGGAAACCTTTGCCGAGGAGGGCAAGGAGCCGACGTGGGTGGAGTATGAAATCGGCCCGCACACGCTGGCGATCACCATCGGCGGCGACATGTGGAAGCCCAGCAAAGATGGCGGCGGGGTGGCCCTGGAGGTAGAGGATTTTGAAGGCTCTCTGAAGTGGCTGAAAGACAAGGGCGTGGAGCCTTACTTCGGCCCCTACGAATCGCCAGTCTGCCACATGGCTTTGATCAGTGACCCGGACGGCAATTCCATTTGTATCCACAAACGCAAGCCAGGGCATTCCTGACCTCAGTGAGGTGAAATGAGGGAGCGCTGAGGTGTCTCAGCTCCTCTCCCAGTTTTAAAACACACCCTACTCCACCCGGATCTTGATCCCGATGGTTTTGTAGCCGGCAATTATGTCAGCCGCCAGTTTCGCGTAGGGGCGTTCGGCCAGCAGAATGGGCAGGTGCTTGAACACAGCCGTCTCGCTCATGTCCGGCGGTTTCATATCGCTGGGGTAGGTGAAACGTCCCCCCTCCATCTGCTTGACCCGCGAATCGGCAAAGAAAGCGCGGAGTGCCTCCACCTCGCCGTGCACGGCTTCCATGAAGCGGATAAACCGTGTGCCTTTCTTGTCATCATCCAGGTGGCAAAAGTAATACACCAGCAGTTGGGAACGGTGATACATCTCGCGCATCTTCGGCGGGCTGCTGCAGGCGATCTGCCACTGGTCACGTGTCATGGTCATGTGCTCTTCCAGCTTGCCCAGATCAGGCAGGAAACCTTCGTTCTTTTCCCATTCGGCCACGTCATCTTTCATGCCACTCCGGTGGGCATCTGCCCGGAAAGTCCCCGCTTTATAGGGCAGCATTTCCGTGTATTCCGCCGTGCCTTCGATGATCCAGGTGGGCAGAAAGCGCAGGTACTCATCCATCATTTGATGGGTGAGCTCATGCACCAGGGTGCCGTTGCTGTAGTTGTCGTTCTTGAAATAGGTCTGGCCGCGTTTCTCCAGCCCCAGGCTGGGGAAGGGAATCTTGAAAGTCTTGTCGCCGGTGCTGTAAACGCCCCCGGAGTTTTCCGGACCGCCTGCATCAATGTAATCCTGGCGGGATTCATAGAGAGCGGCTTTGAAACGCGGCATGCCTTCCGGCGGCCGGCAGACGATGCCCCAGGGCAGGGCATTCACCAGGGAGCGGGTGGCTTCAAAGGTGCGTGCCACTTCTTTCATCACACTTCCGGCCAGCTTGGCCTGGGAGGTGAACTCGAAGGCCTCGGACTGGTACACATACTTGCGTTCGCCCGCGCTTTCAGACACGGCTTTGATCTCGATGGAGCGCGCGGGCACCTCCACATTTTGCGGCCAGCTGCGCTGCTCCACCGGCAGGCGTGGTGGCGCGGCCGGGGTTCCTGCAGCAGGTGTTGGCACGGGTGCAAGGGCAGTCCCTGCGAGTGTCTTCACATGGGCCTGGTCTTCCGCACTCAGCCGGGGCAGGGGGACGGGCATGGTCTGGCCGGTGGTGACGACCTTCAGCAGCACGTTGCCGCCCTGCAGGCCGGCGAACTCCGCCTCCACCTTGCGGCCTCCCGCATCTGTCCACGTCCTCGGCGCGGCAAGCACCGGAGCGGTCAGTCCGCACAGGGTGGCAAAGCTCAGGCTGAGGATGATTTTTTGCATGACAACTCCAGATTTACCATGGGCCGGAGCAGCCGTGCAAGGTGTGTGTGCAAAGTATCGCTGGCAAGAGGGCTGCATCTCTCTAAAAACGTCCGCCATGGCCCCGACCCCTCCGCATGTTTTTGAACAACCCGCCCCCGCTTTCGATGTCTCCTCCGTCGAGACGCCCGCCTATGTGGTGGATCTGGGGCTGCTGAAAAGGAATCTGGAAAAACTGGCCGACGTTCAGGAGCGCTCCGGTGCCCGCATCCTTTTGGCACTGAAGGGGTTCTCCATGTTCTCCACCTTTGATCTGGTGCGCCAGTATCTCTATGGCTGCTGTGCCAGCGGCATTCACGAGGCCCTGCTCGGCCATGAAGAGTTTCGCAAGGAACTGCACGTGTACGCCCCGGCCTTCAAGGAGGCCGAGATGCGGGAGATCATCCCCATCGCCCACCACATCAGCTTCAATTCGCCTTCCCAGTGGCGGAAATTCCGCCCCATGCTGGATGCCGCCCGCGCTGCCGGACTGCACGCGCCCAGCCCCGGCATCCGTGTCAATCCGGAACACAGCGAGGTGGAGGTGAGCCTCTACGATCCCTGCTCGCCCAGCTGCCGCCTGGGCACCCGCCATGAGCACATTGAAGATGAAGACCTGGAGGGCCTGGAAGGTTTGCACTTCCACGCTTTGTGCGAACAGGATTCCGACGTGCTGGAACGCACCCTGGCCGCCGTGGAGCGCAAGTTCCCCAAATTCCTGGCCCAGGTGAAATGGGTGAACATGGGCGGCGGTCACCACATCACCCGCCAGGGATACGACGTGGAGCGTCTGGTGCGTGTCATCCGCAGCTTCCGCGAGCGCTGGGGCAAGGAGGTCTATCTGGAGCCCGGAGAGGCGGTGGCGCTGAACACAGGCTACCTCATCGCCAGCGTGCAGGACATCGTGCCCACGGACATCCCCACAGCCATTCTGGATACCTCGGCCACCGCGCACATGCCGGACACGCTGGAGATGCCCTACCGCCCGCACATTCTGGGTGCCGAGCTTCCGGGCGTGCTGCCTCATACCTACCGTCTGGGCGGCCTCACCTGTCTGGCAGGTGATGTCATCAACGAATACAGTTTCCCTGAGCCGCTTCAGCTGGGGCAGAAGCTGGTGTTCACTGACATGGCCCACTACACCATGGTGAAAACCAGTACCTTCAACGGCGTGCCGCACCCGGACATTGATATCTATGACCCCGCTACGGGCGAGGT
>DASWXG010000618.1:0-10066 GCA_036405615.1 Prosthecobacter sp.
TTGGCCACGCCAGCCCCGAAGGACAGGCTGCCTTCGATGTAGCCCCCGGTGAAGTCATCCTCCAGCAGCTTGTAGTAGGAATGATTGCCGATCACCGAACCCATCTTGGCGGCTGTGGGCACGATCACCCGGACCTTGTCCGGCCCGAACAGCGCCAGCTTTTCTCCGCCGCTGTACATGGCTGAGATGACAAACCTCCTGGTATGCTGGGAGGGCCCTTCCTCCGTCTGCACCGTCTTGGTGAGCCGGAGCTGGCAAAAACCCGCCGCCTTGTAAGCCATGGCATGCGCATCAGTCCGCGAGCCCGGCACGGGTTCTCCCTCATCATCCAGCTTGGTCACCGACCTGGAATTGTACGTCACTCCGGCCTCGTTCACCTCCGTGTTCAGCTTGATGTAGGGCGTCAGGCAGACCGGGTTCTTGGTTTTGTGCGTGAGGTAGAGATGCAACGGACCGGCGGCCTGCTCCACCGGCTCCCGCCCGGAATGGGTTTGCGTGGCCTGGACCTTCACCACGGACCAGCCTTTGATGTCCTCGATCACGCCGAACGAGACCAGGTCCAGCAGCAGTTCCTTGTTCGAGTATTTGCTGAGGACGTTCTTGGTCATCACCTCAGACACCCTTTCCACAGGCTTGCCGTTTTTGCTCACGATCCACTCGTTGCTGGAGTCCGGGCCAGAGGCCGGATCCGTCTTGGGCAGAGGTTTTCCCGTGTTGTCCTTGGCCACCGTGCCCGGGGCGGTGGTGGTGAGCGTGAAGGCAAAGGTGGCGCTGGAGATGGCCCCGAAGAGAGGCTCCTCCGGCACTGCAGCCGGGCTGGAGGCAACGGCCAGAAAGGAGGCGGCGAGCCACGGACGCAGGAATGGGAATGGAGTCTTCATGTCAGCAAAGGCTTGGGTGAAAACTCCTAACACTGGGCGCAGCAAAAGCAAGCCCTCCCCCTGAGGCCACGCCTCAAGGCCGGCACGTCATCTTCACACCGTTTGTTAGGCAAAATGCAACACAGCAACCGGCGGGAGAAAGACACCTCAGCGCACCACCGTCTGCGCGTGCACCGCATCGCAGATCATGCGCAGGGAGGCCTCCAGATCTCCGTTGGCGGTCTTGAAAGCGTCGGCATCGATCGTCAGCGGCGCGCCCAGCACCACCAGAGGCGCACCGTACTGCGGGCACTGGATGGCCTGCTCCAGCGAGAGGCCGCCCACGGCCTGCACAGGGACTTTCACCGCATTCACCACCTCGCGCAGCTGGTCCATGGGGCTGGGCATGCGGTGCCCCGCCGCAGCGATGCCCCGGCGCTCGTCATAACCGATGTGATGGATGATGTAGTCGCACCCCAGGTCTTCCAGAAACCGGGCCCCTTCCACCATGTCCGGGCACACCATGTTGTCTCCCATGACCTTGCAGCCAAAGTCAGCGCCGGCTTTCACCACGCACTTGATGGTTTCCGCATGCGCGCGCGCCATCACCACCACATGGGTGGCACCGGCCTTGGCCATCATCTCCGCTTCCAGATAACCGCCGTCCATGGTCTTCAAGTCTGCAACGATGGGCGTGTCCGGAAACGCTTTGCGCAATGCCCGGACGCCATGCAGGCCTTCTGCGAGGATGAGCGGCGTGCCGGCCTCCAGCCAGTCCACACCGGCACGCATGGCCAGCGCGGCGGTTTCGAGGGCTTCGTCAATGTTGGTGAGGTCGAGCGAAATCTGGACGATGGGTTTCATGCGGTTGGGTCGGCTGAGGGATTGCAGATTAACGCAACCCGTCCATCATCATCACGACAAAGATGATGCGAAATGCGACATTGCTCAAACCACGCCCTCTGCAGCAACGGCCTGCGGCGGTGGTCGGCCGCTGGCGGCGCGAACGGGAGAAATGGGTGGCCTCCCTGGCCCCGGGATCATTGTTTCATCCCCTGTTCGACCACATCCCCGGCGTTTACTTCTTTGCCAAGAATGTCGAGGGCCGTCTCATGTTCGCCAGCGAGGGCCTGCAGCAGCGCTATTCCATGCGCGACGAGTCCGAGATCCTTGGCATGACGGACTTTGACCTCAACCCGGGCAGCATGGCCCAGGCCTATGTGGATGATGACGACCAGCTCCTGCACGGCAAGACCGGCCGCATCGAGCGCATCGAACTGTGGTGGGACCGCCAGGGCATGCCGGACTGGTTTCTCGTGACCAAGCTGCCGGTGCTGGACCGGCGCGGCAAGATCCAGGGCGTCATGGGCGTCCTCCGGCGGCCGGATGAGGCTGAACGCCGCCTGCCCGTTTTCCAGACCGTGGCCCAAGCCGTGGAAATCATCCGCCGCGACTACGCCAAGATGCTTCTCATCGAGGACATCGCCGTCGCCTGCGGCCAGTCACTGCGGCAGTTGCAGCGCCGGTTTCAGGCGGCCTTTGGCATCACCCCGCAGGAGTTTCTGCTGAAAACCAGAGTGCTGGCAGCCGCCCGTCTGCTGGAAACCACCAGCCTTTCCATCGCCGAAATCTCCAAGAACTGCGGCTTTACCGACCAGAGCGCCTTCACCCTGCATTTCCGCAAACGCACCGGGCAGACACCTTCCGCCTATCGCAGCCGGAACTGAACCTTCGCCCGGCCTAACAAAAAAAGCGGCGGAAAATTCCGCCGCTTTCACCGGGCCCGTACTGGGCATACCGGCCAGCACTGGCCTTAGTGCGATTTGCTTTCGTGAGGGTCCACGGTGACGTTCGGGTAGATGCCGACGTTCTTGATGGCTCCGGGGCCAAAGCTCACGGTGCCTTCCACCATGGCAACACCGTCTTCCTCGGTCTCCTCATTTTCATAGTAAGCAAAGCCGTAGAGAGGCCCCAGCTTACCGGCGCTCTGCACCAGCACCTGGCGTTTGTCAGGCCCGTAGAAGCCAAGCTTCTCACCGCCGGTGATCGGGCCGCTGAGATTCATCTCCTTCTCGATGTTGAACGCTTGCTCATCCACCGTCTTCTCATAGCTGAGGTCCAGGAAGAGATAGCCCAGCCCCTTGTAGCTGACCGTATGCGTGGTGACATCCGAGGTGGGAGTCTCAGCCGCGTTGTACTTGATGATGCGCTTGCTGTTCAGGTTCATCGCCGCAAAGCCGCCGCTGCTTTCCATGCCGATGTAGTTATCAATCGCGATGGGAGCCAGGGTCTTGTGCGTCAGATAAAAGCGGTCCGGTCCGTTTTCCACCCTCACAATTTCGCCGACCGCTGTAATCACCGGCGCATCCAGCGTGGCTTGTACGCGGGACACGCTCCAGCCTTTGATGTCGGTGATCACGCCGATTTCCTGCAGATCCAGCAGGAACTCTTTGACGGAGTACTTGGAGGTCGCGACCTTGGTGACGACCTCTTCCCCGCGTTCTACCACTTTCCCTTGATTATTCTTGATGGTCCATTCGTTGTCGAAATCCGGGCCAGCGGCGTTGCCGGTGAGCGGTTTGCCTGTGGTTTCGCTCTTCTTCACCGTGCCTTCCACCGTCGAACTGAGGGTGAAACCGATGGTGACCGCAGAAACGGTACCGGGGATTTCCGGCGCTGGAGTCTGGCTGAAAGCAGGAGCGGCTGCTGAAAGCAGGACGGCAAGCCAGGGGCGGGTGAGGGAGGTGGATTTCATATGGATGGCAGAGAGGCTATACACGCTTCTGGCCTTAAGGTTTCTCCAATACCAGGTCAAACTGGAAGATAAGCCAAGTTCCGAAGGCCTGCCCGAAAAGCAGAAGCCCCCGGGGAAGGTGCCTTGCCTGTTTGCCTCGAAGGAGTTTGCCAGACCGGTCCTCGAAAAGAATGTCATTTGAATCGGCTGGCGCAGCGGCCTCAATGGCACCTCTCCGCCCCGCTTCTTTGCCATCCGTCTCAGGCCTTCTGCCATTGCCATAAGCCCGAGGCAGCCCCTGCTACACGCACTTCCCGGGGTCTCATACATTCCTCTTCGGCCAACCCCAGCGGCGTGGTGACAACAAGGGAGGGGCTGTGTCGGCCCCACCCCTCCACGAGGGGCTATTGCGCGGTGCGAGTCCCCTTTTTCAAAAGGCTGCCAGAGGGAAGTTCCACATAGGAGGCAGCCTCCCGCATGGCGGTGGCTTCCTCCGGAGAAAGAGCGAGTTGAGCGGCGGCCCGCAGCAGCGGTGCTGCGGCAGCATCTCCCAAAGTGACCATCCCCTGGATGGCCGCAGCACGCACTTCCGGGTCTGGATGGGTCAGGTAAGGCTGGATCTTGGGCAGTTCCTCCGCGCTGTAGGACACAGCAGCGTCCTCAATGGCCGCGAGAATCTGCGGTTTCTCCTGAGGACCGGAGGTCGGGGCTGCGACAGGCGACGCCAGGGGTGAAACAGCCGCAGCAGTGGCGGCTGCGGGCGCGGCTTCAGGGGCCTTCACTTCTTTGGAGGCCTGGGGTGCTGAAGCAGTCGCCGCTACAGGTTTGCCGCTCTCGGGGCCTCCAGCCATGAAGAAGAACGCCGAAGACACACCCAGGGTCAGGGCGATGAGGACGATCCAGAAGAGGGCGGGTGTTTTCATGTCTCAAAAAAGGAATCTAACTTTGCCAGGGGATAAAAAATTCGCCACCTGCTTTGGACAGGTGGCGAAAACTCAGGCCAGAGGGGTCGCCGGGCGACCCTTCATTTCATTGCTTCCGCAAGGGAAGCAACGGGCTCAGTTTGGAGCATTGACGTCTTCGTCGTCCACCAGGACGTTAGGATAGGTGGCAACCACGTTTTCGCTGGCAACGCCGGCGCCCAGGGTCAGGCTGCCTTCGACGATGGTTTCTTCGTCAGCGAAGCCGCTCAGGGCCATTTTGCCAGCGCCGGAAAGGATGACCTGTGCCTTCAGCTTGGTAGCGCCCAGCTTCTGCGTGCCGGTGTAGATGCCGGTCAGGTAGTAGCTTTCATCTTCGCCCACGTTCAGCGTCAGGCTGCGGGCCTGCTTGAGGTTGCCGCTGTGGCTGCTGGTGACCTTATCGCCTTTGGTCACGACCTTCACGGAACCGGTGTCCACGCGGGCGGCCAGGTCCAGGGAGATAGCGTCCACCAGGGGCCTCACATCTGTGCCTTTGACAGCGTAGAACTTCACCGGGCCCAGCTTCAGCAGGTTGCCATTCGGAAGAGTGGCCTGCACTTTCTGGATGGTCCAGCCTTTGAGGTCGCCTTCAGGAAGGATTTCGAGTTCCTGCAGGTCCAGGAGAAGCTCCTTGTTACCATACTTCACAGCCACGGCCTTGCTGCCCTGCTCATAAGTAGTGGTGCCATTGACAGTGTAGGTCTGTTCGGCAGTGACTTCGCCTTTCACAGGCTTGCCATCCGTACCTTTCTTCTGCAGGGCAGGACCTTCAGTCGTCAGGGTCAGTGCGAAGGTCACCGGAGAAACGGAACCGGTAGCGGTTGGATTCGGCTCGCCCTGAGCGTAGGCGGCGGAAATCATAGGCATGGAAGCCAGTACAATGGCTTTAAGGCAATTTGCTTTTTTCATATGGGGTGGATTGACGACCACTTTATGGGTAGATTCCAAGTAATCGTGACGGATTTGTGACAGAGAAAGGTAAAGAGTCAACCCCAATATGCTTGTCTTTGTACATACGCATCCGTTTTTTACGGCACTCACATCCAAGTACGCAGACTGAATTCGAATACGAAATATACCGTACTATCTGAAAATATCTTTTCATTGGTTATACCTGGGACACCCCAGGCAGCTGAGGCGGTCGTACGTACTCGAAAAGCCTCTCTCCAGCAGAGGCACCTTCCCCGTTCCCCGCTCAGCCCTTTTTGGGGATCGGTAGAGCAGCACGTGTGATCCCCCTTCAGATTCCCGGGTAGCCCGGGGTCTTTCCAGCCCTTTCGAGCGTGAGGCTCAAGGATTGGCCCCTGCCTTGGCCGCCTTCTTTCTTTTCAAGGCGGGGACCATGGAGGCAGGCGGCAGCTCCAGATACTGGGCGGCTTCCAGCAAGGCGGACATTTCTTTCGGATCGGTGGCCTCCTTCGCCGCCGCTCGCAGGAGTGGGACCGCTGAGACATCCCCCAGCGTGATCATGCCCTGGAGGGCGGCCTCGCGCATTTCGGGATCCGGATGGGTGAGGTAAGGGCGGAGTTTCGGAAGCTCGCGGGCGTCGTAGGTGATCGCCGTTCCGTGGATGAACTCCAGCACAGCCTCCTTGGGCGCATCCGCCGCCGGAGGTGGCAAAGCCCCCTGCGCCGGGGCACGGGTGTCAGCAGCGCCCTGCGCAGCCAGCGGCTGGACCTCCGGCGCCGTGCCAGTGATGGCCGGCTGCTGAAATCCTGGAGCAGTCCCGGCGGACTGTGACCCGGCTTCAGGCGCAGCACGTTTCCTCCTCACCGCTGTGTCCGGCCCTGCCGAGGAAAAGGCAAACCAGAAAAGGGCAGCCGTAAACAGGAGGGCAACCGCGAGGAGAGTGGGTTTCATACAGAGCAGGACTGAGAGGTGCTGTCACCAAAACGCCCCTGTTTGGCAACAGGGGCGTTCACAAAGATGGACAGAGTGAAACCGTTTCCGGTTTAGAACTCGATGTCCGGGGTCAGGTAAGCATCAATGTCCAGATAAGCCTTGGCGGCAGCCACAGAAATGGATCCTTCCAGAACACCTTCCACTTCAAGCGGCAGTGCCGCCGTCCCGATTTCAATGGTGCCGGTGCCGGAGATGCTGGCCAGTTTCATGGCAGAGGGGACAAGGACAGTCTCCACAAAGGTCTCGCCTTCGTCTTTGTAGGTCAGCTTTGCTTCCTTAGCGCCCCCGGTGAGGATGCCCTGGCCGCTCATCAGCTCGTTCAGGCTGAAGGAAGCCACCGTCTTGAACGTGTAGCTGTAGCTTCTCGACGATGTTTCCTTGGTGTCGCCGTTGGCCAGGTGGGCCGTTTTATCGTAGGTCCTGCCGGAGATGGCGACGGCGCTGGCTCCCTCACCCGAGGTTATTTGGACCATCTCGGTAATCTCCACGCTTTCCCGGCTGGTATGGCGTGCATAGATCTTCGGTTCTTCGCCTTCGGCATTGGTCACCTGAACGATGGCCCAGCCGGCGATGGTGGGGTCGTTTTCGCCGATCCCCGGCAGCAGATCCATTTCCAGCAGGTCTTCCAGGATCTGTTTGTTGGAGTATTTGTAAACCACAACCTTGACGCCCGTTTCGGTGAAGGACTCGTCACTGATGGGATCGCCATCCTTGGTGACTTTGGAAATGGACCATTCATTGTAGTCTGTCGTCTCCCCGGGTCTGGGCTTGCCGTTCTCATCCCGGGCTACCAGCGCATCCACACTGTAGGAAACAGTCAGGGCGACAGTCGCAGGCGCGGCCGAACCGGCACCTTGGGCAAAACTGATGGCAGGAGCCGCCAGACACACAGCGAGCAAAGAATTTAAGTATTTCATAAGGGATGAACGGTTTAGCTATTGTCGGATAATCCTTATAAAGAGATGCGGAATTAAGGTCAATCCCAAGGCCTCACTTTTTTCGCATTCTTAGATTCTGCCTTCCAAATCTGCGGACCCTGCGCTTTCCCCTTGCCCAGCGGCGTCCCCTGCGAATCGTCCAGGTTTTCCACACCATGAGCAAAGCCCCCATCACAGTCGCAGTCACCGGTGCCGCCGGTCAGATCGGTTACTCCCTCCTTTTCCGCATCGCCTCCGGTGCTCTTTTTGGTCCGGATCAGCCGGTGAACCTGCGCCTTATCGAGATCGAGCCCGCCCTGGGTGCCCTCGGCGGTGTCTGCATGGAACTGGATGACTGCGCCTTCCCTCTGCTCAACAGCATCACCCCGACTGCTGACCTGGACGAAGGTTTCAAAGGCGTGAACTGGGCCGTGCTGGTCGGTTCCGTCCCGCGCAAAGCCGGTATGGAGCGCAAGGACCTGCTGAACATCAACGGCAAGATCTTCACCGGCCAGGGCAAGGCCATCGAGAAAAACGCCGCTGGCGACGTGCGCGTGCTGGTGGTGGGCAACCCCTGCAACACGAACTGCCTCATCGCGATGAACAATGCCAAGGGCGTGCCTTCTGACCGCTGGTTCGCCATGACCCGTCTGGACGAAAACCGCGCCAAGAGCCAGCTGGCCGCCAAGGCCGGTGTGCACAGCACCGCCGTCACCAACCTGGCCATCTGGGGCAACCACAGCGCCACCCAGTATCCGGACTTCTACAACGCCAAGATCGGCGGCAAGCCTGCCACCGAAGTCATCAGCGACCATGAGTGGCTGAAGGGCGACTTCATCTCCACCGTGCAGCAGCGCGGTGCCGCCATCATCAAGGCCCGCGGCCTTTCCTCCGCAGCCTCCGCCGCCAACGCCGCCACCGACACCGTTTACAGCCTCACCCGCCCGACACCGGCCGGTGACTGGACCAGCGTGGCCGTCTGCTCCGACGGCAGCTACGGCATTGAAAAAGGCCTCATGTTCTCCTTCCCGATTCGTACCGACGGCAACAAGTGGGAGATCGTGCAGGACGTGCCGGTCAATGAATTCAGCCAGGCCAAGATCAAGGCCACGGAAGACGAGCTCAAGGAAGAGCGCGCTGCCGTGACCGAGCTCGGTCTCATCTGATCCGGGCTCCGGCCCTCAGTTATTTTTCAGCCAGGAATTCGGCCGGGCGTGGATTGAGAAGTCCATTCCCGGCCTTTTTCCGAATTTGAAACGTCGCATTCCCCTCCCCCCGCCTCCTTATCATGACGCGCCTCCTTGTTCCCTTCCTCGCCTGCAGCCTCGCCGCCCATGCTCTGGACTTGCAGCTCCCCACGAACAACGGCGCCCTGCTCACCAATGACGGGGCCGGGTATTTCCAGTTCGTGGATCGCGACTTTGAAGGCGTGAAATCCACCCCCTGGGAAGGCGGCCAGTTTGGTTTTGTGCGGGATGCGCGCCGCATCGGCCAGCGCATCGCCTTCGCCCGCTTCCATGAAGGCATGGACGTCAAACCCACCCAGCGCGATGCCAAGGGCAATCCCCTGGATGATGTGCGGCCTATCCTGCCCGGCACCGTCGTCTACGTCACCGCCAGTGCAGGTCTGAGCAACTACGGCCGCTACATCGTGGTGAAGCATGACCTGCCGGAAGGTGACTTTTACTCGCTCTACGCCCACCTGGGCTCTGCCGCCGTGGCCGTGGGAGATCCGGTCACGCATACCACCGTGCTGGGCCGCATGGGCTTCACCGGCAGCGGTATCGACCAGCGCCGCGCCCACCTGCATGTGGAGCTGAACATCATGCTCAACCCGGAATTTGGCACCTGGCACGGCGGCCATTTCCGCTCGCCCAACCACCATGGCAACTTCAACGGCATGAACCTTCTGGGGCTGGACCTCCAGGCCCTCTACAAGGCCCACCAGAAAAATCCCGCCCTCACCCTTTCCGAATTCATCCGCAGCAGCGAGCCCTGGTTTGAACTCACCGTGCCCGCCACGGCCAAGATGGATTTTCTCAGCCGCTACCCCTGGCTCAAAGACGTGCCCACCAACCCGGTCAACGCCTGGAAGATCCGCTGCACCCGCTGGGGCCTGCCCGTGAGCGTGCGTGCCTCTGACCAGGCCGTTCCGCAGCCCGTCGTCTCCTGGGTGAAGGACGACCCCGTCCCCCACTACTACAACACGCGCGGCCTCGTCAGCAACAGCGGCCAGATCACCGCCAGCGGCATGCAGTTCGCCCGCCTGCTGACCGGGCAGTGAGAAATTCCCTTTTCGGCTGCATGAAGACAAACCGGTTTGAAAACCATGCCCGGACCGTGGCATTTCTGTTCTTGGGCGTCGCCCTTCCCACCATGAGCCAGACAGCCGGAGAACGGAAAGCCAAGATTGAGCAGCACGAGACCGCCACACCTTCGGTTGAAGCCGCAGCCCGAAAAACACGGTCCATGGAACGCTTGAAAAAAGAGGGCGTTCCAAGCGTTGACCACCTGCCGGTGATCGAAGACAGCAAAGAGTGCCGCAAACGCACCGCTGAGGAAATCGCCCACCGCGCCATCGCGGTCTGCATCACCGCAGTCAAAGGTGAAGGCCTGGACCAGGCCACTGTTGAAGCGCTGGTAAAAAACTACGGGGCCGATGCCTTTTTCACCCCGGAGGAAAAAGCCTTC
>DASWXG010000619.1:0-3266 GCA_036405615.1 Prosthecobacter sp.
CCGAAACACCGACCACCAAGGCGGGCCGCAACCGGGCGGACGTCATTCTCGCCACCACCCGCCCGGCACGCCAGGAAGCCCAAAAACGCAGCCCCGCCAGCACAGGCAGGCTGAGCAGGAAGTAGAGCAGATGGGGGTGAACAAACGTCATGGGCGAAACAGGCTGGAGAAAAAAACGCGCGGGCCGGCGGAGGTCATTTCAGCATGGGAAAATCAGGTGGCCACCGCCACCGGGGCCGCATTCAGCAGGGTCAGACGCAGCAGGAGGGCCAAAAGCAGGAAAGAAGCCGCCATCACGGTGGGCACCCAGAACATCTCGTGGGTCTCGACAATGCTGCGCCGTTTGATCTCCTTTTTCTCCAGGCGGTCAATCGTATCAAAGATGTCCTTCAGCGCCGTGATGTCCTGGGCCATGTAGAAGCTGCCGTTGCCGATGCGCGCCACTTCCTTCAGCGTGCCTTCATCAAACTCCTGTCGGCCGCTGGTGATGGTGCCGCCGCTGGGCAGCGGAATGCGGTGAACCCCCGGGGTACCGATGGCGATGGTGTAGATCTTCTGCCCCAAGGTAGCGGCGAGGCGGGCAGCATCCAGAGGGCTCAGCTTGCCGCTGTTGTTAGCGCCATCCGTCAGCAGGATGATGACCTTGCTGGGCACCTTCTCCATGTCCAGCCGCCGGGCAGCCGTGGCGATGCCGGAGCCGATGGCCGTGCCATCTTCCATCACCCCCGTCTGCACGCGGTCCAGGTTTTTTTCCAACCAGTCACGGTCCAACGTCAGCGGGCAGGGCTGGTAGGGAGCCCCGGCGAAAGCGACGATGCCCACTCGATCACTGGTGCGGCCGCGGATAAAGTCCCGCATCACGCGCTTGGCCGCCATCAGGCGGTTCACCGGCGAGCCGCCGATGTAGAAGTCCTCAATGAGCATGGAGAGAGACACGTCCACCGTCAGACAGATGGCGATGCCCTCCGTATTGTCCTCATCCCGGGAAATCACCTTCTGCGGCCGGGCCAGGGCCACAACGGCGCAGGCAATGCTCAGCAACACCAGTCCAAACGTCAGTCCGCCCGTGGACGACTTGGATTTGAAACCCAGGTCCCGCAGCACAAAAGCTGTGGGAAACGCCACCGCCGGTGCCTTGCCAATGCGGCCACGCCACCACATCATCAGCGGCAGCAGGAGCAGCGCCCACAGCCAGTAAGGCATGGCAAAAATCAGGTCTGTAGTGAAGGGCACTTTCATGTCATGCAACAGGCCGTGCCTGGGGCTGTTTCAGATGCAGCCCGAATACGTAAAGCCGGGACAGGATGTGGGTGACAAAAAACAGGCAGAGCAGAGGAATGAAGGCCAGGCCTCCCCAAAGGCCAAACAGCTCATACATCATGGACACAGGTGCCCACAGTGTGACCGAGTTCACCTCGCCACTGGCGAGCTTCCGCAGCTCATAGATCACCCAGGCAGCCAGGGCCGCCAGCACCACCGGCAAGACGGCCAGTGCGCCCCAGAGCTTTTGCATTTTCTCCTCCAGGCTTTGCCCCTGAAGGTCGTCCAGCGGCAGCAGAGCCGGGTCGGTGACCGTCGTCAGCTTCAGCAGGCGCAACCCGCACCAGGCGGTGGCAGCCGTCACCAGCATGACACCCCAAAAGAGATCCCTCGCCTCCTGATAGTAGAACAGCAGGGAAACCGCGCCCACGGAGACAATCAAATGCACAAGGGCGAGTACGTAACAGATGCCGCGCAGGATGAATGGACCGCCGCTTTGTGCGGCAGCACGGGCCTTGGCGGCTTGTTCCTCCAGTGAAACATCCAGGGCCTCTCCCAAGGCGGGATGATCTTCCTCCAAAAGCGTCATTGCCCGGGCCAGCAGTTCCATGACCTCCTCGTCATTTCCCGGTGCCGGGGCAAAGGAAAGCTCATCCCAAAGGGCGGCCAGAGGCGCGTAACGCAGCACCTTGGGCGAGGCCCCCTTTACTTGTTGCCCCTCAAACAGTTCCTTGGAGGTCCGGAAAGGCGCGGGGATGCGGTAACGATGCAGGAAGTACCGGCGCAAAATGTCCGACACCTGCGAGGCAACCGCCGCAGGGGCCTGGCCGCGTGCGCGGGCGGAAAGGTCTTTCATCGCGGCCATGGCCTCCTTCCAGGGCCGTTTGGGCGGTACCGGACGCCCGGCTTTCGGACGCAAAAGCAGCGACAGCACCAGAGTCAGCAAGCCGACCAAAACCACCGCGCCCGTGATGTAAATCCACAGCGGCACCGGCACGGGAGGGATGATGACCTCCGGCAGTTCATCATGCGGCAGGGGCATCGGTTTTTTACCAGGTGCCTGAGCCTGGGCTAACAAAAAGGAGATCAACATCAGCGCTTCCTCCTTCTGCGTGCCCGGAAATAAGCCTTCATCGCGGGCGCATAATCCTCATCCGTCCTGACTTCGATCCGCTCCACACCGTTTTTGCGCAGCACGCGGGTCAGGGATTCCTGCCGCTCGCTCATCGCCTGCGCATACCGCAGACGCACCGAGGGGTGCGACGTGTTCACCACAAACTGCTCTCCCGTCTCCGGATCTTCCAGACAGATGCGCCCCGCATTGGGCAGCTCCCACTCACGGGGATCGCTGATATGGGCGGCCACCACATCATGTTTTGCCGCGACGGAACGCAAGGCGGACTCCCAGCTGCGGTCCTGGGAAAGAAAATCTGACACCACTACCACAAGCGCCCGGTGGGCCACCCGTTGCAGGGCGGTATCCAGCGCCGGGGCGAGGTTCGTCTTCCGGCTTTTCGGGCGGATGGTCAAAATGTCCCGCAAGATGCGCAGCGCATGGGAGCTGCCTTTACGTGCAGGAAGGTAGTGTTCCACACGGTCTGACACCAGGATGAGGCCCACCTTGTCCTGGTTTTGCACCGCGCTGAAGGCAAACACGGCGGCCACTTCGGCTGCGCGTTCCCGTTTGCTGTCCTCCTGGCTGCCGTAGTCGCCGGAGCCGCTGACATCCACCACGAGCATGACGGTCAGTTCACGCTCCTCGATGTATTTGCGCACAAACGGCTCGTTCATGCGTGCTGTGACGTTCCAGTCGAGGAAACGCACGTCGTCCCCGGCCTGATATTCGCGGAAGTCGTCAAACTCGATCCCCTGCCCTTTGAAGCGCGAGTGGTACTGCCCTCCGAGGGTTTCCTTCACCATGCCGCGGGTGATCAGCTCCATGCGCCGCACCCTTTTCAGGATGCGCGCGAGCTGTTCGTCGTTGTCAGGGGGATTGAGCATGGCTT
>DASWXG010000620.1:0-2052 GCA_036405615.1 Prosthecobacter sp.
CAGCCAGGGCTTATTGAATAAAATCTTTCGGATTAAGCGGGGCATCGGATTTCAGTTTGGGGTCGGGGCCGAGAAACTCCATGTGGCGGGTTTCGGCCGTGGTGCCGCGGTCGAGGTCGGTGACCTTGACACGGAATTTGAAAGAGGATTTGAAGGCCGCTTCCGGAAGACTGGTCACCAGGGTTTTCTGGTCTTCCACCAGGGGGCCGAGGTGCAGTTCTTCAGTGAGTCCGGTGACATGGAGATCGGCAGGGACATCTCCCACCAGTTCCAGCCGGTAGCGGCCGGGGCTGTTGCGTTTGTTGATCACCCGCACCAGGAACTGGTTCCGGATCTTCCCATCAGCCGCATAGAAGGGGGCGCCCACCATGCGCACGGCGCTGGCCCGCAGCGGGGTGATTTGCAGAGCGGAGACGGCAAAGGCCGCCACCCCCAGAAAGAGCAGACCGGTGTAGAGAAGAATGCGCGGCCGCAGCCAGCGTGTGCGTTTTCCTTCAAAGCCCGCCTGGGAATCATACCGGACCAGCCCGGGCGGCCGCTTCAGCTTGAGCATGATATCATCGCACGCATCCACGCAGGCGGCACAGCCAATGCATTCCAGCTGCAGCCCCTGACGGATGTCAATGCCCGTAGGGCAGACCTGGACGCAACGGCGGCAGTCCACACATGCACCGCTGGTGCTGCCAGCCTTTCCTCGGGGTTCGCCCCGCTGGCGATCATAGCCGATGACGACACTGTGGTCATCCGTCAGGGCTGATTGAAGCCGCCCGTAGGGGCAGATGATGACACAGAATTGTTCGCGGAAAGAACTGAAGGCAAAGTAGAGGCAGCCGGTGAGAAACAGCACCATGCCAAACGCTGCCAGGTGCTGGGTGGGCGGCCCCTGCATCATGGCATACAGCTTGGGCAGGGAAACGAAGTAGCTGAGGAAAAGGTGCGCGATCAACGCGGAGATCAGCAGATAAAGGCTGTGTTTGACCAGCCTCCGGAAAACTTTGGCTGCGGACCAGGGTGCTGCATCCAGCTGACGGCGGGCGGTGGCGTCACCGTCCGTCCAGCGCTCTATGCGGCGGTACACATGCTCCAGAAAAACCGTGTAGGGGCAGGTCCAGCCGCACCAGACGCGGCCGAACAGTGCCGTGATGTAGAAGAGCGAAAACGCAAGGCCCGTGATGAGGAAGAAGCCGACCCAGAGATCCTGTGTGGCCAGCGTGAGGCCCAGGAAATGAAACCGCCGCTGCTGCACATCCAGAAAAACCGCCGGGTAGCCGTTGATGGGAATCCACGGCAGGGCCGCATAGATGGCCAGCAGGAGCAGGGCTGAGAGCTTGCGCCAGAGTGTAAACCGTCCGCTGACGTCCGCCGGATGGATCGTCCGGTGTGATCCATCGGCATGGATGGACGACAACGACTCCAGGGTGGGTGATTTCATGGGCATGAGCAATGTCCGCCAAGGCGGAGCTTCCGCTGCCCCGCCGTTGGGCATTGGCGGGCGTATCTTGTCTCCGGCCGATGCCGGTTACTGGCTCTTCAAAGGCGAATCCGCAGACAGCGTCACCGGCTCGCCTTTTTCGTGCTTGCTCAAAACATAGGCGACTACTTCCACCACGCGCTGCAGGCCGAGCTGCGGCTCCCACGGAGGCATGCCTTTGGTGACATCCGGGGAGCCTTTGCGCACGACGGTGAGAATCTCCGTGGGGCTGCCGCCGTGCTTCCATTCCCGGTCATTCAGCGGCAGGCCGGGGAGCTTTGCCCCGCCCAGGTGCGCACTCAGGTCCGCTGCATGGCAGGCCACACAGGTGGTGTTGTAGGTGGCGGCACCGGCAGCCACCAGCTTTTCGTCTTTTGCCATGGCCCAGAGCTTGTCGTCATCGATTTGCTCCAGCTCCTTCTGCTGATATTCCGCAATGCGGGCCATGGCTGCTTCGATCTCTTTCTCGTCTGACATGCCGATGCCGAACTGGTAGTAAGCCACCCAGGCAATGACGAAAAAAGCCATGGTGATGTACCAGCTGAAGAGCCACCAGTTGGGAAGCTTCTGGTCATATTCCT
>DASWXG010000621.1:0-5450 GCA_036405615.1 Prosthecobacter sp.
TGCGGAGCGAACTGAAGGTGGATGACTCCCGGATCTATGCCACAGGTCATTCCAATGGCGGCGGTTTCACCTACCTCCTATGGGCCGAGCGCGGAGGTGTGTTTGCTGCCGTGGCACCTTCGGCGGCCGCCGCAGGTGAACTGCGTTCCCTGAAACCCAAGCCTGTGCTGCATGTGGCGGGCGAAAAGGATCCGCTGGTGAAGTATGAATGGCAGAAGGCCACGATTTCCGCGCTGGTGAAACTGAATGGCTGCGGTGTGCCTGAGGCGTGGGACCAGGACCCCGATTGCAGCATCTATCCTTCCTCTGCTGGCACGTCCGTGGTGACGGCCATCCATCCCGGAGGCCATGAATTTCACCGGGATGCGCCGAAAGTGATGGTGAAGTTTTTCAAGCAGCACACGCGCAAACCGTAGTTGCCTGACTGCCTTCCAAAAAAAATGCGCCCACTCAGAGAAGGGGTGAAGCTTGCGGGCTTCACGGCCTTTTCTGAATGGGCACAAGGTTGGGCGTCGTGGATCGGATTCCTCCGGCAAGGTCACGTCACGGAGTGAGCGTGAATGCGGCAGTGAGCCCGAAGGCTCCGGAGAGTATGACGATGAAGGCGAGGTCAAATATCATGTTCTGCGTTAGGTCTGCCGGGAGTTAGGTGGCCGCCCTGACCTTGGTGCCGCCGCAACCTCCCGAGGAATGTGACGGCTGCCTTGGCCAGGACGGCAAAGGGTCTGCAAGGTTTCTTGGCCTGGACCGGCTAAGAAACTGCTGACGGATGCGTCACCGGCTTGTTTCCGTTTGATCCAAAAGGATCGAAAAGGGAATGCGGCGCGGTGAGGACTGTCGGAGAGAGTGAGCGGATGCGTGAACCTGGTCAGCCGTGCTGTCGTGCGGCTCCTGTCTTCACGGCGAAACAAGGACCGGATGACAGCATGACTGACCAGATCTCCTCTCTATGCACATGGGATGCCATGCTGCTTGATTGATTGTTAATGTGTTGATTTTGAGTTGGTTATGTAAATAAATCATGGCTGCCTGGCCTGAAAGTTGTTGCAGGGTGCAACAGGGCTGAGCTTTCAGGATGCAAGGTGCAGGTGACCCGTAGAGGCAATGCTTCGGTCCTGGGGGCAACTGCATACAGCCGCCACTTGGTGAGGTGCCGAAATGATGCGGTGCCTGCGGTTCTGCTCTGCGAAAACCGGGCATCTCTGCTGCCAACCTCTGGAGAATTCTTATCATGAAAATCCCCTCTCTAATATCCCTCTTTTCCCCAGGTCGCTGTGCTGCCCTGGCTGCTGTCTTCGTGCAGGCTGTTTTGCTGACGTCTGCCCCGGCTCAGGAAAACGCGACCGCTTCTGCTGCTAAGACCTCGCAACCCTCCGCCCAGATGCAGGCCGTGCTGGACGAACTGGCAGCGCTCAATCCCAAGCCGCTGGAAACCTTGACACCGGAAGAAGCGCGCAAACAGCCAGGTCCGGCAGACGCCGTGGGCAAGCTGATGAAAAAACGCGGCATCGACGGGCCTCAAAATGTGGCGGATGTGAATGACGAAACCATCAAAGAAGACGGAGCCGAGGTGAAGGTACGCATCTACACGCCTGCGGGCGATGGCCCGTTTCCTCTGGTGCTTTATGTCCATGGAGGCGGCTGGGTGATTGCCGATCTGGACAGCTATGACGCATCGGCCAGAGCCCTCTGCAATGCCGCTGCCGCCGTGGTGGTGTCCACGCATTACCGCCAGGCACCGGAGCACCGCTTTCCCGCCTCTCACTCGGATGTTTTTGCGGCCTACCAATGGATGGTTAAAAACGCCAAAGACCTGAAGGGGGATGTGAACCGCGTGGCGGTGGTGGGTGAGAGCGCAGGCGGAAACATGGTTGCGGGCATTGGCATCATGGCTGTGGCCAAAGGCGTGCCGAAACCTTCCCACCAGGTACTGATCTATCCTGTCACGGACCTGACCACCATGGACACGCCTTCGTATCGTGAGCATGCGGCGGCCAAGCCATTGAACAAGGCGATGATGCAGTGGTTCGCCCAGTATGCTGTGACCAATGCTGCGGATGTCAAAGATCCGGCTCTATCCATTGTGAAGGGCGGGGCAGCCTTGAAAAACTCTCCGGCTACCACCGTGATCACGGCCGAAATTGACCCTTTGAAGTCCGATGGTGACAAGTTTGTGGCGGCTTTGAAGGAGCAGGGCGTGCCGGTGACTCACCGCAACTATGAAGGTGTGACCCATGAGTTCTTTGGCATGGGGGCCGTGCTGGACACGGCGCGTGAAGCGGTGGCCTTTGCTGCCAACCAGATCACGGCGTCGTTCTCCCCCAAGCTGGCCCCGCTTGAAAAGCCCGCGAAGGAATAGCCGCAGAAGCGGGGAAGCCTGCTTTGCCAAATCCACATGTGAATATCCAAAGGCTGGCGGGTCTTCCTGCCAGCCTTTGGTTTTCCTTGAGAGCGTGTGTCTGTGGCGGATCTGGAAGAATAAATCTGTGAAAGGATGCGGCGGCGCATGCCTTATCCCCTTTACTAGGGGCGCAGTCCGGATGCTGTGATCCGCCTAACTCTTTGTTGTCATGTTTCTCCGCCGTTCCTCCTTCCTGCTGTTTTCGCTGACCGCCCTTTTGTCCCCCGCATTGCAGGCGGAACCGGCCAAAGACCAGCATGTCATCCTCATCAGTGTGGACGGTCTGGCTCACTATTATTTTGAGGACCCCAAAGCGCCCATGCCCACCATTCGCAAGCTGGCCGCAGAAGGCGCGCGGGCCCGGCGCATGAAGACTTCTTTGCCGACGGTGACGTGGCCGAACCACACCACGCTGGTCACCGGTGTGCAGCCGGGGAAGCATGGCGTCATCGGCAACAGCGTCTTTGACCGTGTTACGCAAAAGGAGATCGTTTATCTTCCGGATCCTCACTTTGACAAAGATGAGATCGTGAAGGTGCCCACCGTGTACGATGTGGTGCATCAGGCCGGGCTGAGCACGGCGGGGATCATCTGGCCGGCGTCGCGAAATGCCAAAACCCTGGACTGGACGGTGCCTGATGTGGGTACCCAGGAGCTTTTCACCAAGTATGGAACGCCTTCATTGCTGGAAGAATGCCGTGCGGCAGGCATCCCGGTGGACCGGCAAGAGGAGTGGTGCAAAGCAGGCAATGCCGGGAAGTTCCCGCGAGACAGCCTCTACAAGCAGATGGCCGTGCATGTGATCAAGAAGCACAAACCGAACTTCCTGGCTCTGCATCTGGTGAGTGTGGATGCTTTTGAGCATGCCACCGGCAGCAAGACCCCGGAAACATATGCCGCCATCCAGGACAGCGACAACCACATCCGCGACATCGTCGCGGCGGTGGAAGAGGCTGGTATCAAGGACAAGACGACCATCATCGTCACGGCTGACCACGGTTTCATCACCTACACCAAGGTGATCCAGCCCAATGTGCTGCTGAAGCAGGCGGGTTACATCAAAGCCTTTGGTCCACGTCCTACGGAGCGCAAGGTCTGGAGCTTTTCCCAAGGCGTGGCTTACATCTATGTGATCGACCAGCCTAACAAAGAAAAGATTCTCCAGGACATCACACCCAAGCTGGCTGCAATGGAAGGTGTGGAGGAAGTGATCGAAGAAAAGGATTTTGGCAAATATGGGATGCTCAGCCCGGACCAGGATTCGCGCATGCCAGATCTCATCCTCTCCGCCAAAGACGGCTACTACTTCAGCAACAACGTGGCCGGTGAAGAGTTGATCGCCAATACTGACAGTCCCAAAGGCGCTCACGGGTATTCACCGGCTCATCCGCTCATGGACGCCAGCTTTGTCATCGCAGGCCCAGGTATCAAGCAGGGGGTGGTGCTCGACCTCATGTCCAACACCGATGTCGCCCCCACAGCCGCTCATCTGCTGGGTGTGGAGATGAAGGACGTGGATGGCAAGGTGCTGACCGAGGTGATGAAGTGAGGGGGCACAGTTTTGCATCCAATGGATACTTTGACTGAAATTCAGAACTGGTATTACTCCCAATGCAATGGCGCATGGGAACACTCGTCAGGTATTCGGATTCAAAACATCGACAACCCGGGCTGGCAGGTGCAGATTGACCTCTCTGGTACCAGCTTGGAAAAGGTGGCGTTTTCTGAGGTCAAATATGGCATTGAAAAAGAAACCGACGATTGGCTGATTTGTCGACGATTGGGCAAGGACTTTGAGGGATATGGAGGGCCAAGCAAGCTCGCCGAAATACTGGAGACGTTTTTAAAGTGGGCGCGTGAAAACCAAACGATGGCGCAAACGCAAGGGGACTCCGAGGTAAGACCTCCAAATCAATGAGTTTAGCTGACGTCAGGTAGCTCTGCCGCAAGGGGGATTCCACATTGGACAGCTCACACCAGATGCACCTGTCCCTCAGCCGGGACTGTCTGCGGTACATGGCGTGACATGCCCACGACCAGCAAGCCCATGAAGGACACCGCACCGCTGGTCCACAGGACGGCGGAGGTGCCAAAGGCATCGACCACCTGGCCGCCAAGGACAGACCCGAGGGCAATGAAGACCTGGAATGTGGAGACCAGCAAGGCGGCCCCGCCTTCCATGGCTTCCGGGGCTGCTTTGAAAACCCAGAGCTGGAGAGCGATGGGAATGGCACCAAAGGCCAGGCCCCAGGCGACGATCAATACGGCAACGCCGACGGGGTGATGACGGACAAAAGGCAGCAGGAGGATGGAGCTTGCGAGCAGGGCGATGACCACCGTCACAGTTGCGCGAAGGTTCTTCGCGGCAGCAGCACCGCCGGCAAAGTTTCCGACGATCCCGGCTACGCCGTAAGCAAGGAGCATGGAACTCAGAAATGCGGGAGTGACTCCATTTTCCTTCAAAAACGGAGCCACGTATGTGTAGGCCGCAAAGTGCCCCGCGATCACGACGGCGACGGTGAGCAGCCCCAGTCTGGCGTCCGGGTGATGCAGCAAGGCCGTTAGTTGCCGAAGGCCCGGCGCTGGTGGGGCAGGAAGTCGGGGCAGCACAAACAGTTGTACCGCGCCCACCAGCAGGGCGATTCCTCCAATGACGGCAAACGCGATCCGCCAGCCAGCCATGTTGGCAATTAAACTGCCTGTCGGCACACCTGCCACCGTGGCTGTGGAAATGCCGGCGAGGATGATTGTGGTCGCCCGCGCCATGTGCTTTTTCGGCACCAGCCGTCCGCCGAGAGTTACGGCGATGGTCCAGAAACCACCGAGGGTGATGCCGAAGAGAACGCGGGCCACGATCATGACGGCGAAGTTCTGCGCCAGTGCTGCGGTGACATTGGAAACCACCAGCAGGGAGATGAGCAACAGCACCAGAGTGCGGCGGTCAATCTTGCCTGCGACAATGGTCATAACCGGGGCGGCAACGGCAGCGACCATACCCGGGATGGAGATCATCAACCCCGCAGTTCCATCTGAAACTTGAAGCCCCGAG
>DASWXG010000622.1:0-2780 GCA_036405615.1 Prosthecobacter sp.
CCGGCTCCCAGAGCTGGGCAGGCAGAGTTTGCGGAAAGCCGCCTGCCACGCCGAAGTCCTCCGGCACGCGTCCGCGCGGCATGAAAAACGTGCCGAACAGAAGATCCCACAAAGGAAACAGCCCGGCGAAGTTTTTGTCCCAGGCCTCCCGCAGCCGGCTGTGATGCCAGCGGTGGAACACCGGCGTGGCGATGACATAACGAAAAGGACCGAAATCCCAGTCCAGCCGCGCATGCAGGAAAATGGCATACAGCGTGAAGAAAGGCGCGGTGGAAAGAGTCACCCACGGGTTGAAGCCGAGCAAAAGCAGAGGCGTCACCTGCAGGAACTTGCTCACCAGATCATTCACCGGATGCACCCGCACGCTGCTCAGCCAGTCCAGATCTTCGGAACTGTGATGCACCGCATGAAAAGGCCACCAGCGACCGCCGTGAAACAGCCGGTGGCTCCAGTAGCCGACAAAGTCTGCCAGCACATATATCTCCACAGCCTGCAGCCACAGAGGCTGGCGTGACAGAGGACCAAACCCGGCATAGGACTGTTGCTTTAAATCCTCCACACTCGCCACGCCGCACCACAGGAGCAGAGCCAGCGGCAGCAGGATGCCCGCCTTGGACAGCACACGGGTGACCAGGGGCGTCAGCAGAAAGTATCCCATGTCCGTCAGCCACCCGCGCCGCAAGACAGGCCCCCGGGCGCGCCCCAGAAAGCGTTCCAACAGGCCAAAGAAGAGCGACAGGACCGCAAAGCCGATGAGAGTGCTGGTGAGTGAAGCAGACATGCACCCGGACCAACGGCCGGGACGTTTCTGCGGTAACGCGAAATCTGCGGGATAGTCCTTTGCCTGCACGGCCACCCGGGCCATTTTGCCCCCTTCCCCGATGCCCCTCAACGCCCGTCTTTTTCTCTGGTTCCGGCTGCTGTTCAACTGCCGGTTCTACTACCCGGTCTTCACCGTGCTGTTTCTGGACCTGGGGCTGAGCATTGGTGAATTTGCCGCGCTCAATGTCGTGTGGGCCATCACCATCGTCCTGCTGGAGGTGCCGTCCGGCGCCCTGGCAGACCAGTTTGGCCGGAGGCCTCTGGTGGTCGCCGCCGGGTGGCTGATGGTGGCGGAGATGGCCGTGCTTTGCCTCATACCCGTGGGCAACCACGATGCCGTGCTCTGGCTCTTTGTCCTGAACCGCGTCCTCAGCGGCGCAGCGGAGGCGGCGGCCAGCGGGGCGGATGAAGCCCTGGCCTATGATTCCCTGCCGGAGGCGGAACGCAGCATCCTCTGGCCGCGCCTCATGGCCAGACTGAGCCGGGCCATGGCCATCGGCTTCATCATCTCCTCCATCAGCGGCGGCCTGCTCTACGACCACAGCAAAGTCTCCGCCGCCCTCTCCTGGCTGGGCCTGGGCGACCTGCCGCGCGCCTGGACCATGAAGATCCCGCTGGGGCTCAATTTTCTCACCGGCATCGCCTGCCTGTTCATCACCCTGCGCATGACGGAACCCGCCTCCAGCGAAGCCGCGCCGGATGCGGGCGGCTGGCTGCACAGCGCCCGGCAGGCCTTCAGCCGCATCCTGGAAACCGGCCGCTGGATCTGGAAAACCCAGGCCGCCTTTGCCCTCATCCTGCTCGGCGTGGTGTTTGACAGCATCATCCGTCTGTTCCTCACCGTGAGCAGCAATTTTTACCGCCTCATCGGCATTGAGGAGGCGTGGTATGGGGTCATCGGCACCGTTTCTTCCCTTCTCGCTCTGGCCACCTCCGGCCTCATGGAGCGCATGTCCACCGGCAACAGCTTCCGCGCCAACTTCGCCTGGCTGGCACTGATGACCTTTGCCGGCCTTTGCTTCGCCGCCTGGCCCCAGACCGGGTTCGCAGGCGTGGCGCTGATCATGCCCTTGATGCTGGCCATCCGCTTCCTGCAGTTCTTCCTGTCTTATTACCTGAACGACATCGTGGACTCCTCCCGCCGGGCCACCGCCCTCAGCTTTCGCGGGCTGACGATGAATCTGGCCTACGGCGGCATGACGCTCCTCTTCGGCTGGCATACCGGCTGGCTGCAAAAGGCCCTGGGCCTGCCACCGGAAGACCTGCGCATCTTCGCCGCCAGCCTCACCTGGTGGCCGTGGTGGTTCCTGGGCACCCTGGCCGCCGCCCTGCTGTGGATGCGCCTGCGCCGTCCCCGGCCCGGCAAGGCGTAAAACAGGAGGGGAGGCAAGCATCCGGTTGCATCCACCGGTATGTCCCCTCTGCTGTGTCTGCGGGTTGCACATCCGCCGCGCCTCTCCCATCTTCCCCACCCCGCCCCAGTCATGCCCCGCATCCCGGAAGAAACCCTGCAGCAAGTGCTCGCCGCCACGGACATCGTGGACCTCATCGGCCGTGCCGTGAAGCTGCGCCGTGCGGGGACCAACTGGGTGGGCCTGTGCCCGTTCCACAACGAAAAATCCCCCTCCTTCAACGTCCGGCCCTCCACCAGCACCTACCACTGCTTTGGCTGCGGGGCCAGCGGCAACGCCTTCCGCTTCATCATGGAGCATGACGGCCTCACCTTTGTGGAGGCCGCCAAACGCCTGGCCGAGCGCGCCGGCATCCGCATCGAGGAAGAAGTGTGGGATGCAAATGCCGAGGCCGCCGCCAAGCTGCGCTCCACCCTCATGCGAGTGCACAAGGAAATCTCGCTCTGGTACCACCAGCTGCTGATGAAGCACCCCATGGCCGATGCCGCCCGGCAGTATTTGAAAAGCCGCGGCATCTCGGCCGAGATCGCCAAAAACTGGCAGCTC
>DASWXG010000623.1:0-9388 GCA_036405615.1 Prosthecobacter sp.
AGCCTAACAAAAAAGGTTTCGATCTCTTTTTCGGGTATAACTGCCAGTCTGTCGCACACAGCTACTACCCGGCCCATCTGTGGCGCAATGACCAGAAAATCACCATCAACAGCAAACCCGTTCCAGGTCAGGCCACCCAGCCCGAAGGCCCTGTGAAAATGGAAGACTGGATCGGCGAAACCTACGCTCCCAAGCTGATGATCCAGGAGGCAGAAACCTTCATCCAGGAAAAGGCGGCCTCCCCATTCTTCCTCTATCTGGCGTTCATCGAGCCGCATGTCTCCATTCACCCGCCCAAGGAATCTGTGGAGCGTTTCCCTGCTGAGTGGGACACAGAACCCTACCGGGGCGAAAACGGCTACCTCCCCCACCCGCGCCCACGGGCCGGTTATGCCGCCATGATCTCAGACCTTGACGGTTATGTGGGCCGCGTGCTCGCAGCTCTGGAAAAAGCGGGAGTGGCGGACCGGACCCTGGTGATTTTCACCAGCGACAACGGAGCCACACATCCGCGCAAGCCCTCCTCCCCTTTCGACGTGGGCGGCGCAGACGGGAGCTTCTTTAACAGCACAGGCGGGCTGCGCGGGTTCAAGGGCAGCGTCTATGAGGGTGGTATCCGCGTCCCCATGATCGCCCGTCTGCCTGGGAAAATTCCGGCGGGTCTGGTGAATGAAACCCCCGGCTTTTTTGCGGACTGGTTCCCCACCCTCTGCGAGGCGGCCCATCTTGCCCAACCGGAGGGCTTGGATGGACAAAGCCTGTGGCCGGCCCTCACCTCCGGCAAAAAGCAGCCGCGCTCACAGCCACTGCTCTGGGTCTTCCCTGAGTACGGTGGACAGGTGGCCGTACGCCTTGGCGATATGAAGGCTGTGCGCCAGAATTTGAAAACCAAGAACCCTGGGCCCTGGGAGCTTTATGATCTGGCCAAGGATCCGACTGAAACCACCGACATCGCAGCGGCCCATCCGGACACGGTCAAACAGGCGGAAGAACTCCTGAAGAAGGAAACATCACCCAATCGCGTGTTTCCCCTCAACGTCTCAGGGGTCGAATGAATGCGGCAAGCAGGTATGTCCGTGTTACTTGAACTCCGGATAAAACGGGTTGTGCGCCTTCTCCTCCCCCACGGTGGTCATGGGGCCGTGGCCAGGAGCGACAACCGTGTCATCGGCCAGCGTGAAAATCTGGGAACGGTTGGTCGCCAGCGCGTCCGTGAAAGACACTGCGCCGCCGCCCATGGAACTGGCGAACAGAGCATCGCCCACCACAGCCACAGGCTTGGCCAGCCCTTCGATGACATACGTGGTGCCGCCTTTGGAATGCCCCGAAGTGGTGCGTGAGCCGATCTTCAAGCTGCCCAGGTTCCACTCAGCGCCAGGAACAAAAGTCGTCGCGTCCGGATGGGATTCCAGTTCGCTGATGAGGATCTCGGGTGCATTCAGAGACCCGATGTCCGCCACGTGGTCTGCATGGGTGTGCGTGAGGAAAAGGTAACGCAGGTTCAGCCCCAGCTCCCGGATTTTGTCCACGATGGGCTGTGCTGTCGCCCCCGTATCGAAGGCAGCCGCCTCCTTGCTCGCCGGATCCCAGATCAGGTAAGCATTCACCGTCATGTCATGAAAGGGGGTGTTAAACTGGGCCAGCCCTTCCAGTTCCACAGGCTCAGGGTACCAGGCCTGGTCAGACATCTCCGCCAGTGACGGCCCATGCAGCCCCAGGCCAGCGGCCAGCTTCATGAGGATGGAGGTGTCAGTCGCCCCCTCTTTGGTCGCCTCCACAGCGGCAGCGGCCACGCCCACCTTGTCGGCCAGAGCATCGTTGGTGTAACCCAGACCACGCTGGGCCTTGCTGACGACATCGTTAAAAAGGTCTTCGAGAGGAATGCTCATGGGGAGAGGTGGAATGGGAGAACGGCCTTGTTACCCGGGGCCAAAAACTACGGATGAAAGCCTGCAGGAGACTGCATTTACGCAGCCATTTCTCTTGGCAACGGCGGCGGGATTTTTTTCCGCTCCATCAGGGAGAGGATCATGCCGTAAAGCAGCAGGAGCATCTGGCTGCCCCAGAAGGCATAGATCTTCGGCCAGGTGCCATCCGTGAAGCCGTAGGCATGCAGGCCGACCCCCAGCTGGTTGGTGCCAAACCAGGAAAACACCACGATGCAGCCAAGCACCAGATTGGCACAGTGAATGCCGATCTCCCGCAGGTAGCCGCCAAGGCGGGCGTGCAGGATGACCAAGCACATCAGCACAATCATGAGCGCGCCGTTTTCCTTCGGATCCCACCCCCAGAAACGGCCCCAGCTGTAGTTCGCCCAAATGCCACCCAGCACCGTGCCAACGAGCGAGAGAAGCAACCCGAAGCACACAAACCCATAGGCCGTGCGGGTGAGGAAACGCGACTCGTCATCGCCCGTTTTGCGCAGGCCGAAAATGCGCTGGATGAAATAAACCATTGAGACAATGGCGGCGACCATGCACGCGGCATAACCAAGATTGATAATCGGCACATGGGTGGACAGCCAGAAGTTGGTGATGAGCACCGCCTGCAGCTGCTGGATGTTGTCCGAGGCATCTGCCGTGTCGAACTGGATGGAAAGGAAGATGCAACCACCACCGGCCAGACCGGCGATGAGCAGCCCCAGTCCGCGTTTAGAAATCCACTCGCTGATCAGGCCAAAAATGGCGCAGGAAGTCCCGATGAATAGAATGGTCTCGTACAGCGTGGTGATGGGCGCACGGTGCATGATGAGGCAGCGGACCACAATGCCCACCGTGGCCATGATGGTGGCGATGCTGAGGAATACCCAGGCGATTCCCCTGCCCGTTTTGTCCACCCGGGAACCGGGTTTGATCCAGGTAAGACCGACGCCGACGAGCCCCAGAAGGAACAGCCACTGGGAGTAGAAAAAGTAATCGGCCTTGATGGACTGAATCTCCAGTTTCACCGAACCGCCCTCGCCACGTGCAGCGGCCGCTTCCTGCACCTTCGACACGAAAGTTTGCAGCGCAGATTTGAACTTGGCGGCATCCGGCAGGGCCAGATAGATATCCTCATACAGCCCCAGCCATTGCAACTGCTCAGGGGTGGGTTTGCTGCTGCCATTGACAGCACCGAAAATCATCTCGCCCGGGCCGTTCCAGATTTCCACCGCCTTGTCGGCAGGCGGGAAAATGCGCAACTGGGCTTCCGGATTGCCGCTCATCATCGCCCCAAGCGCAGCCTGGGCAAAATCGCGGAACCAGGGAATCTGCATGGGCGGGCCGCCCGTCGTCAGGGCAGCAGCCACAGCTGGCAGGCTCTTCGAAAGCCGCAGCGGCCGGGGAATATCCGCAGGCAGCTGGTCGGCCTTGTCACCCACGGGAGAGCGGACGAAGTCGAAGTGCCCCATGATCATGTCATAGTCCAGATACTTGGCGGCGAGCTGGACGATGATGCGCTGTTCCGGCGTCTGGTTCTTGGCAGGAATCTCGCGATACTCGCCCATCTTCTTCATGAGCAGTTCCCGGGCAGGCTCGATCTCCTGGAACGAATACTGGGTGCGTTTGCCGTGGGCTTTGATGCCCAGCTCCTCCACCGCAGCGGAGTTGTCCACTTTGAACAGCGGCACAATGCGGCCGATGTCCGGACGGAACCAGCTCATCAGCAACCACTGGACGGGTTTGAGCTTCAAAGTCTTGCCCTTTTCATCCACCAGAGGTTTTCCCGTGGCCGGATCATTGAGGGGCTTGCCTCCAGGTTCACCGTCCTCGGTCAGGGGAATGGTCTGGACCGCGCGGCTGCTCTGCAGGCGGATGGAAGCCACTTTCAGCAGGGGCTTGATACGGCCGCCTTCCTGCACAGGCAGGGCCTCCAGGATGCGGCTGACCTCAGGGTCACGCAGGAGATCCAGAGAAGGCAGTTCTTTGGTCTGCGCCGCAGCGCTGCCGCCCAGCACGGCGGCGGCCAGGATGGCAATGGAACGGAGGGAAAAAATGGAAGACATGGGTCTCAGAGGGGGGTTAGAGCTTCCAGTAGGCAACGACAAAAGCGGCGGAGATGATGACGATCGGCGTGGTGACCGCCACCCAGGGATTCCACTTCATGGCCCGGGCCAGCATCAGCAGGAAGTGGAGCAGCAGTCCAAAGGATACGATCAGACAGGAGATGAGAGGCCAGTGATCCGAGGGGTTTTCCACCACCTGGAAACCGGACCGCTTGCCACCACCGCCGGAGCCATCGTCGAAGTTAGACTGGAAGATGGCGTAGCCTTCGCTGCGCACCGGCTCATTCATGGTGATCACCTTCTTCTCCTCACGGCTGCCCTGCAGTTTGGTCACCTTGCTGGTGAAACGGCGGGCGCGCTCAGTTCCAGGATGCTTTTCCTGTTCCGTCGCATCCAGGCGGATGGCGAAAGGCAGCGGGTAGCTGCGGCGGGCCAGATTGATGGCAAACTTCTTGCCTTCCACGGTGGCGGTCCACGGCGCGGCCGAGAACTCCCAGAGAATGCCGCGCTGGATCTCAGCCCCGGTCTTTTTGTCCTTCACGATGGCGATGCAAGCCTGGGAAAGAGCCTCGTCTGCCAGCACCTGCTGGCTGCGGGCGTCCACACGTGCCAGCGCCTGGATGTAGTAGCCGTCCACGGCATCGCCCTGGGTGGGGCTGGTGGCGCGCTTCGGCTCAGCGTGCGGTTTCCAGTTGGTGACAACCAGGTCAAACGGCAGGCTTGCATGGGTGAAGGTGCGGGCCTTGCCATGGTCAGACGCGTTGCCGAGGTCGTTGAACAGCCTTTCGTCAATGACCAGTGCCGTGCGCTTTTCACCTTCAGATTTCACTTCCTCGATCTCAATCACCCGCTCATGGAAGCTTTTGAACTCGTCGCTGATCTCGCCTTCGCCGAGGTTCAGAATGCCTTCCTTGGCAAAGTGGTAAGTGACCGCGCCGGCGGCGATCATGAACAGGATGGCGAAGTGGGAGATCACCACGCCGATGGTGCGGGGAGATTTGCGGATGCGGATGAATCCACCTAACAACATGTTAACAAACAGGATGGCCAGCAGGGTGTAGCCGCCTGGCAGAATGTTCACCGGAAGGACCACGTTGCCGATGTTCCAGTACTGGTCCAGGGACAAGGCACGCCAGCAGGCACCAATGTCGATCCGGTCCACAAACACGGATTCAAAGTAGCGCTCCTGGCTGGCGACAAGGCCGTACTCGGCCTGCTCCAGCGTGCCCAAAAAGGTGAGCAGCAGCAGCAGGGACAGCACTGCGGTCGCAAGACCGTAAGAACTCAGGAAAGCGACGATGCGTGCCGGGAGGGATGCCCGGGCACGCGTAAAGTTGGCTGCTTGGTCAGACACAGGAATAAGGGGGGATAACAATGAACAGGGTCGCGACGACAGATCAGTGCGAAGGGATTTTTTCCGCCTTTTTGCGGAACTGGACAGACTGGCAGAAGGCTTCAAACTTGGCGGTGTTCTCCTCCACCAGCGCTTTGGGGCCAGTCATCTTGATGAACAGGGTCAGCTCGCTTGCCTGATGGATGAGGCCCACCAGCCGGTAGTCCTGCTTGGCGGAGGCTTCGTCTCCCATGCCTTTGAAGCTGCCATCCACGGTGACGAAATGAGCCGGGCCGCCCAGGAAACTTTTGCGCGGGAGTTTTTCAATCTCCTCATCCGACAGGGGAGCCGCGCCGATCTGACCCCGCCAGCGGTTGATGTTGGCGGCAAGCCCGCCCGCTGGCCCGGGCAGGGCGGCGAGATAACATTCCCCTTCCTCTTTGGGACCAAAACGGAAGTCGATGAGACGCATCTGGGAAGACGGTTTTTCAACCCAGCCTTCAGGCGTCACCCACACCAGCGGATGCTGCTGCGGCGCGTTGGGGTCTTCGGCCTGCTGCTGCGCCTCCTGGTCGTAGAACCGTGCTGCGCTCGGGATGTCCAGCGCGGGTTTGCGGGCATACTTGGACAGGTCGCGGCTTTCGGTGATGGCTTCGCTTTCCTCCAGCCGCTTGCAGGAAGGCAGCAAGGCGGTCAGAAGGACCAGCGACGCAAGACCGGCCGTGCTGGCGGTCAGGGATGGAAGGCGGAACATCATAAAGGGGGGTTGGAGAGAAAACGAACGAACGCCGCCTTGCTTGGATCTATCCAAAGGCGGCGTGCATAATGTGGGTGGGATGGAGGTCAAGTCCACCCTGCCCTTCAATTGGCTTTGGGAGCCGGGGCAGCAGGTTTGGCCTCGGCTGACTTGGCGGCCGGAGGGGCCTCAGCCGCGGGTTTGGGCGCAGCCGGGACGGGTGCCGCAGGCTTCGCAGCCGGGGCGGGGGCAGGTGCGGCGGCGGGTTTTGCAGCCTCAGGTTTCGGAGCGTCTTTTTTGGCCTCCGGCTTGGGGGCCTCTTTCTTCGGCTCCTCTTTTTTTGCCGGAGCGGGTGCTGGCGGTGGCGCAGGAGGCGGAGCGGTCAGTTTGGCGATCTCAGCCTCGCTCAGGCCCACGTTCACTTTGAGCCCAGGAACCTGGCCTTCGAGGGCCTTGGCTCCGGCATGGGTCACGCCCGTCTGCCAGACAAAAAGCTTCTTCAAGCCCTTGGCCCCGGCCAGTTTGGCGATGCCTGCATCTGTGATTTTGGTATTGTAAAGGTTCAGATACTCCAGCTTCTGCAGCACGGCCAGCTTGGCCAGACCTGCATCTGTAACCTTGGTGTTTTCGAGGTGCAGCCGCTCCAGCGCAGGCATCTTGGCGAGGATGTCCGCAGAAGCATCCGTCACCTTGCTGCGGGCCAGATCCACCCACACGACATGGGCGGCGACCGGCTCAAGCAAAGCCAGCTCTTTGTCACCAAACTTATCAGTGGCATTGATGACGCTGAGGCGAAGCTGCTCCGTGTCCAGGGCCAGAGGCATCAGGCTGGCGTTCAGGGCCTGGATCTTGGCGCTGACTTCGGCCACCTGCTTTTTCTCAGCTTCGCTCAGGGCTTTGGGTTTGGGTTTTTCCTCCTTGGCCACGGCTTTGGCTTCGCCAGCCTTGGGCAGACCTTTGGAAAGCAGGGCTGCGAGGGCACCCTCCACCTCAGGAGTGGGTTTCGCTGCGGCGACTGTAGCAGTGTCCGAGGCGCCCGAGGCGATCCACCATTTCAGCAGAGCCAGTTCTTCCTTGGTTACCTGAGGCTCATCGCTCGGCGGCATGTGCTCATCGTCATCCGTCGGCAGCTTGATACGGGTCAGCAAAAGGCTCTCATCAGGCTTCCCGGCCACCACATTAACATCTCCTTCACTGCCGCCCTTCATGATGGCGGCGAAGTCGTGAAGTTGCAGCTTGCCTTTCTTCTTTTCAGCGCCGTGGCAGCTCACGCACTTGGCCTCCATGATGGGAGCGATGATGTCCTTGTAAACCACCGCTTTGGCGGCAATGGCGGGGTCCAGCTTGGCACCGGCGGCGGGGGCAGGTGCGGGTGCTGCTGCAGGCTTGGCAGCTTCGGCAGGTTTTGCCGCTGCAGGTGCCGGGGCCGCTGCGGGAGCAGCAGCCGGTACAGGTGCAGACGCCGCAACTGCTGCCACAGCCACCGGCTTGGCGTCATCTTCAGCACTCCAGCCGGTATTGATCTGAACCGCAGGGATTTTCCCCTTCAACTGGGCCACGCCTGCCTTTGTCACCCCAGTCTGCCACACGTAGAGCGCTTTCAGTTTGGAAAGACCGGCCAGTTTCTGCAAACCGGCGTCTGTGACCTTGGTGTTGTAAAGGTTCAGGTACTCCAGCGCAGCCAGGCCTTTGAGATGCTCCAGCCCGGCATCCGTAATGCCCGTGTTTTCCAGATGCAGTTCGGCCAGATTCTTCATCGCGGCCACAGCGGCCAGGCCTCCGTCGGTCACTTTGGTCCGGGCCAGATCCACCGAGATGATCTTCTCAGCCACGGGTGCCAGCGGGGCCAGCCCTGCATCGGCAAAATCCTTAGCCACATTCAGCGCGGTAAAGCGCCACGTTTTGCCATCTGCGGCCACGGGCATCAGCGATGCGCCTCCTGCGTTCACTTTGTCCGCAACGGCCTTGACGGCGGGATCTACCGCCTGCGAGTCTGCGGCGGAGACAGAAGCGGTGGCAAGACAGGACAAAACCAGAAGTCCTGCAAAGGAGGTACGAAGTCGCATACGGAAAAAGAGGGGTGGTGACTGAACAGGCAGGGAGAGTTCGCTGTGATTACGGCTGTCCTTTCAAGACAATGTCCACAGTGGCCTGGGTTTGGACAGGGAATTTGGCATCCGCCACTTTCAGAGTGTTGGAGGCACCTTCCTGCACCCACCAGCGAAGGAGGGCGGTTTCTTCGGCTGTGAGCTGGTCTTTGCCATCGGGCGGCATGTGCTCGTCATCATCGGCAGGCAGGTCGATGCGCTGGATGCTGAGGCTGTCAGCAGGTTTGCCAGGCACGATGTTGCTGCCATTTTCCCCGCCTTTCATCACCATCTCAAAGGTGTCCAGGCGCAGGTCGCCTTTGGATTTCTCCTCGTTGTGACACTTGTTGCACTTGGCTTCCAGGATGGGGAGGATGACATGCTGGAAAACCAGCTTGTCCGTGCCAGCCATGACGGGTGGTGCAATACCGCCCAGCACAGGCGCTCCCGGGGCCGGAGAGCCGGTGCCTCCAGGCGGTGTGCTGGCATCTGGTGCCGGAGCCGGAGTGACGGCGGCGACATTCGAAGAGGTGCCGGGCTTGGCGGGATCCGGGTTGGGCAGCGGGGCAGGCGCGGGGGCTGGTGCCGGAGAGGCGGCAGGCGCTTTCGGTTTTTCCACAAAGCTGAGCATCCATTTTTCCATGGAGGTCATCTGGCTTTTCACCGGCTCAGGAGCGTGCTCGGTGAGGAACTTGCTGCCGTGGGACATGTTTCCGCCAAAGTGCGCGCCCAGGCCCATGATACCAAAGGACAGGAAAAACACGGCCCGGTAGGCATGCAGCAGTTCATGGTTCCCCTGCCCCATGGCCATGATGCGGATCACCAAGGCGATGAGCACCCCGGCGGTGCCGATGAGCGCCAGGGTTTGGTGCAGGGTAAAATTGCCGCCTTCATAACCGCCTTCGCGGGAAAGCATGATGCCCGCCAGCACTGCCATGACAGAACCGGCCGCGCCCACCCAGAGGGTCAGCAGCGCCGCAGGTCCCAGCTTGCTCTCGCCGCTGCGGGTCAGGCAGGCCAGTTCCATGATGCAGAGCAGCCCCAGGGCGCCGACGGGAAGATGCAGAAGAATGGGGTGGAACCGGCCGACGAACAGCACATGGCTCGCAGCCTCCGATGAAGGTTTTTCATACAGAGGCGGAAAGACGAGCAGGCCGATGACAAAACCGACAATCAGCAGCAGCGTGGCAATCCAGCTGCCGACGTAGGACTTGGGGGCGCCAAAATCGTTGGAGGAATATGACATG
>DASWXG010000624.1:0-14182 GCA_036405615.1 Prosthecobacter sp.
CACTGGGTTTGCAGCCGTCTTACCTGACCATGGACGAGGCACTGCACCGGGTGCTGGAGAAGAGCCTGGATGTCCGGATCGAGTGGCTGAACTGGGCGGTGGCAGATGCGCAGACAGACCAGGCTTGGGGCAAGTTTGAGCCCTCCTACTTCCTCAGTTCCAATCTCCGCGTGTCCAACCTGCCGCAAAACGCCCTGGAGTATGTCCAGACGGGCGGCGTGCTTCTCCCCCTGGACGAGCCCAACATGTTCCGGCAGCAGAGCATCCTGACGCAAACCGGCTTTGAAGGCGTACTGCCGCTGGGCACCCAGTACCGTCTGTTTGCCAGCCTGGGGGAATTTCGAAACGACCTCAACCGCCAGCGACCTCCCGCCATTTTTTATCCTGAGTATGGAGCCGCCGTGGGGGTCACCCTGACCCAGCCTCTGCTGCGCGGGTTTGGCCCGAGCGTCAACCTGGCAGAAGTCAGAGTGAGCCGGAAGAACGAAGCCATTGCCGACCGCCAGTGGGAGACCCGCCTGCAGCGTTCCATTGCGCAGGTCATGCTGGAATACTTCGACCTTATCTTCGCCGTCGAAAATCTCGCGGTTAAACGGGATGTCGTCGTGTTTGCCCAAAAGCTGGTGGGGGAAAACCAGAAGCGGCTTGAAGCCGGAGTCCTGTCTGCCGCCGATGTCCAGGAGGCGGAGGTGGCTGTGGCCGTGGCCAAAGAGGAAGTGATCTCCGCCCTCAGCTTTGCGGTGGAAAAACAACGCAGTCTCAAGGGTCAGATTCTCGGCTCCTTGGACGAGGGGGCCGGTCTCATCTTCCTGCCCCGTGATTCCCTGCCCGTGATCTCTCCGCGCACCGACCGGGACCGTCTGCTGCAAACAGCCCTGGCCCGCCGCCCGGATCACCGGGCCATCGTGGAAGAAGCTGAGAAACAGGCCATCATTGTGAAGTACACCCGCAACCAGTTGCTGCCCAAACTGGATCTGCAGGCGACTCTCACAGCGAACGGTCTCAGCGGCAGCCCCGACAGCGCGTTTCAGCGGGCCTTCGACAGGCAGGGATACGACACCCAGGTGGGATTCCAGTTTTCCATTCCTCTGGGCAACCGCACCGCCAAGGCCAGCAATGCCGTCGCCGAGCACCGCCAGCAGCAGGCCATTCTGAACATTGCCCGCTCGGAACTGAATGTATCCGTGGAACTGGACAGCCTGATCGCCCAGGTCAAAGCAGCCAGAGCCCGACTGGACTCGACGCGTGAATCCGGCAGGCTCAGCGAGCGGCTTTTGGACACGGAGCAAAAGCGGTTAGGCGAAGGTGTGGCGCGCACCTTTGACGTACTGAAAGCGCGGCGGGAAGTCGCCGATGCCAGTACCCGTCAGATCGCCGCCCTGGCCGATTACAACAAAGCAGCCACCCAGCTGGCCCTCGCCAGCGGCAGCCTGTTGGAGCGGCAAGGCATCCGCATAGACCGCAGCCGCCCCGGCCCGCAGGCGGTGAAAGACAAACGCTGACCACGATGGCCGCCCCCCTTTCAGAACGCCAGCAGGCCTTGCGCGCCCTGTCCGCAGAACTGGCCCGCACTGCGGGACTCCCGGCCGAGGATGCCCAGGTCCACCAGCAAATCCTGCAGCAGCTGGTCTCTGCCACGGAGGCGCTGGGCGGAGCCCTTTGGCTGCTGACACGCCGTACCGGACAGGATCTGAGTTTCCGGGCCGGGGCCAGCCTTTCTCTTGAGCCCGCTGCGGGCGAGCCTGAATCCGAACAACGGCAGCAAGTCTTGCGGGCAGCGACAGAGACCGTGCTTTCGTCGCAGCCACTGGTGCTCATGCCCAGTCCAGCCGGCAAAGCCAGCGTAACTCCTGGCGTTCTGGTCAATCTGGGACCGCATGCCATCCTCAGCGTTCCGCTCCGCAGCGGGGATGATGCGCTGGGCGCGTTGCAACTCTGGTTTCCTGCCCACTGCGAACCCAAAAAACTGGCGGACATCGCCCTCATGATGCAAGGCCTCATGGCCGACCTGGGTCCCAGGTTGCGCTCCAGGCATTTTCGTGAACTGGGAGCCCAAAGCCAGCGCCAGCAACAACTGCTGCAGTTTGCCTCCGACCTCACCGGTATCCTGGACACCGAGGTTGCGGCCAAACTCGCCGCAGGGCACGCCCGGGAACTTCTCGGTATCAACCGGGTCAGCATTCTGGTCCGGCAGGGAGATCGCTGGCGTGTGTGGGCCATCTCCGGCCTGGAAACGGTGGATGCACGCAGCCGGCTGGTGACCGAGATGCGGCGGTTCGTCTCCGCACGGGCCGCCGAGACGCCCTGGGTCGCGGTGAGGGAGGAGCAGGAGGCCTACTTTCAGGACAGCCACATGCAGTCCGCCCTGCTGGTTCCGCTGCGGGAGGGTCCTGAAGGCCGGGTGATGGGAAGCCTGCTGGCGGAAAGCGTCAATGCCGCCACCTTCGGCCCGCCAGGTACTCCGGGAAATCCTTGCCCTCCCTCGGTGGCTCTGGCTCAATGGCTGGCGAACTTGGCTGGCAAGTCTCTGGCTGCCGCGCTGGCCCACCAGAACCTGCCGTTGTCGGGTCCGCTCTCCGCGCTTGGCAAATGGCGGACAGAGATGTCCGGTACACGCCGGCGACGCTGGTTCTTCAAAGCCGCTTTCCTCGCAGCCATTGTCGCCATCGCCGCCCTGTGGCCGATGAAAGTCAGGGTGGAGGCTGACTGCTCCCTCCTGCCAGTCAGCAGAGCGCTCATCACTGCCGAGTCCCCCGGGCGCATTGAAAAAGTATTGGTTAGGGAGGGCGAAACCGTCAAGAAGGGCCAGCTCGTGGCCCGGCTGGAGAGCGATCAGTTACAAAGCGCACTCGACACCGTCTCCCAGGTCCGCAAGCGGCAGGAGACCGAAGCCAGCCGCCAGCGCGGCCTGGGCAAGGAAGCACTGGCACGCATTGCAGCCCTGGAAGCCGGTGTGGAGGCTGAAAAAGAACGGCATCTGCGTCAGCAGATTGAACGCGCCAGCCTGCATTCACCGCTGGACGGCATTGTGATGACCAAGGACGTGCATCTGAAAAACGGCATGTTTCTCCAGGCCGGAGAACTGCTGGCCGAAGTGGCGGCAGTGGATGCATGGGATCTCCGCCTGGAAATCCCCGAAGCCGACATCAGCCTGATCGAGCAAGGGCTGGATGAACAAGCCCCGCTTACCGTTGACTACCTGCTCTACACCCAGAGCAGCCGCCGTCTGCATGCCGCCATCCGTGACAAGGGCCAGATAAGCCCGGCCCTTCAACCCTCGGCCGAGGGCGGCAGATTCAGCATCACCCTGCCGCGCGTGGAATTACCCGCCGAAATGAAACCCTTGATGCGCCCGGGCCTCACCGGACGCGCCAAAGTGGAACTGGGCCGCAAACCCGCCGGAGCGGTCCTGCTGCGGAAGTTCACACGCTGGTTGCAGATGCGCTGGTGGCTGTGAATCTGGCGGCAATCACTTCGCGTCAACGGGCCGGACAGACACTTCGGAAAACTCCGCCCAGCATTCCTTCTTCGGAGCCCAGCTTGTGTCTCCGCCGCCATGGAAGGCTTCAAAATACAGGCTGTCCACGCCGAAGCTGGCCTTGCTCCGCCACTCCATATTCTTCTTCTCCACCACCAGCTTTTCAGGAAGCGGCGGCAACGTAATCCAGACACGCAAGGTGCCGTCCGTCTGCCCTGGAGCATTCATGGTTACGGCTAGGCGGACGCCCACCGGCTGGTCCAACGGAAAACGAAAGTCGTCGGGGAACGGGAAGCTGTGGCCGTAGTTTTCCGGCTGGTTTTTGTGGTAGACGTATGCCTCGCCCCGGCCATCCCGGCGCCACATGAGCCGGGCTGAAAAGCCATTGCTGCCATCCGCCTTTCTGCCACCGCTCACGTTTTCAGGCCCGCCGCAAAGCCCCGGAAGCTTGCCGCCTTTGACGAACTCAAACCCGGGCGAAAACCGGACTGTGTATTTGAGTTCCGCTCCCTCCTGCTGCCCGAAAGGCCAGCGCCACCCCGCCCCGCCTTTTTCAGGACCTATCTGGCCCGGGGCGAAATGAACTCGCAATCCAGCAGTGCTGTCATGCGCCACACGTTCCACACGGCCGTCTGCAATGCCGCCCTCAAACTCGCAGCCGGGCCAGTCCTTTTTCCACTGCTGCAAGGAATAACGGCCGGCAGGGCCTGAAAAGACCAGTGTGCGAACACCCTCTTCGGCTGCAGAAGCCGCCGACAACCCGCACAGGATTCCTAAACCCAAAAGCTTGATCATGGTCCGAGCGTAGTACAGGACCTCCCTTCAGGAAGCACCAAAATCCCGCTTTTTATCCTCTTTCTGAATCCTCCGTCCATGCCCCCAGCAGGATTCATCCGTTGACACCGGCTGCCCCGTCATCAGAATATAACCTAGCATTCACCCAAGCCGCCATGACCCCTGCATCCCTCAAGAAACTTCCGAAGCTCGCCTTGTTTTTTGTCTTGGGAGCTGCTGTCACGGCTCAGGCCGAACTCCGCACTTTTACCAGTCCCGATGGCCGGACTTTGCAGGGCGACATCCAGTCTGCAACGGCAGATTCGGTGACGTTGAAACTGGCCAACGGACAGCCGCTGACCGCGCCTGTTTCCAAGTTTAGCGACGTTGACAAGGCCTACATCGCCGAGTGGAGAAAGGCCAACCCGGCCACCACCAAATACGACTTTGCAGCCAGTTACTCCAAAGAGAAAGTCTCCAGCACCAAACAAAACCTCGGGTCGGTGGAGCAGAATGTTGAGCGCTGGATCTGCAATCTGAAGATCGCCAACCGTTCGGGGCAGATTCTAGAAAACCTGAAGGTGAACTATGAAGTTCAGTGCAACCGGGCCGCCGACGGCACTGCCGGACCGCGAAAAGTCGTGGGAAGCCTCAATATCGCCAGCATCAAGCATCTGGAAGAAACCAAGCTTCAGACCGAACAGGTCACGCTGATAGAGTCAAAGCTGCGCGGGGGCTACTACTACAAAGATGGCACCCGCCCACGTAACAAGGACTCCATTGAAAGCGTCGGCATCAAGATCGTCCACGACAAACAGGTCGTGTTTGAGTGGTCGTCCGATGGCGCGGCAAGCGACAAAGGAGCGCTAAGCAGATAAAGGACTTCCCTTTCAACGCCCAGGGGCACCTGCCCCTTGAGGCGCACCTGGATGCCGGCTGTCAGAGGCCGGCAAAACGACCTCTGGAATGCGCTGTGCTTCCGGGATGTGGAGCTTCTTTTCCAGGTCCTTTAATTTGATGATCAGCGTGGGAACCTTCTGGTTTTTGTCATAGGCATCCTTGAGCAGATCATAAGCCTTCTGCCACAACGCCGGGTCCTGGGTTTCTGCATACTGAAACCCCGCCAGGCGGGCAAAGCGGATGTTCTTGGTGAGCCTGAAAACCTGCATGTAGCAGTCGGCTGCTTTTTGAGGCGCCACCACCCGCCGTTCATACACTTCGGCCAGGGTGTTCCAAAGCACGGCGCTATCGGGCAAAACCCGGACCGCCTGCTGCAAGATCTCCACGCCACGGGCGATGTGGTCGTGGTACAGCTTGCCCCGCACGGCCGGATTCAGAGACTGGTTGTTCAGGTAGTTGGACGCTGCGTCATAGGCCATGTGGTCCGCCGCTTCCTTCCAGTAGGGAGCATAACGGGGCTGCAGGCTGGTGGTCAGCTGAGAATAGCTGTCCACCTTGGCCCAGTCCACATTCGTCCAGGCATTGAAGGCCTGAAGGTAGGTGATGCTGGCCACCAGGGAACGCAAGCCGCCCAGGGACGCGGCGAAGCCCATCTGGCCGATGCGGTCACGCACCCCCATGTCGAGCGGCGGGCTCAAAAGATGGCTCTCACGCAATGACCGCGTGGCCGCCTGCTCCACAGGCAGCTTGGCACCGCCCAGGAGCAGCAATACAAACAAGGCTTGGAGAGAACGTTTCATCACAGTTCCTTCTCCACAAACAGCAGGTGGGACACGACGCAGTAACCGACGACGTACATCGCAGCCACGCCCAGCATGGTTTGCATGGCCCCCCAGGTGACCGGCTGGCCCTGGATGACATTTTCCACCACGTCAAAGATGCCCAGGTCTGGAACCAGGATGGCCAGCAGGGCGGTGAGCCCCTTTTCCAGCCAGGCATTGAGCTGGCCGTTGAGGAAAAACTCACGGATCATCGCCTGGCCATGGCCGACGATCACCACACAAAAGCTGATGACGACGGTGAACAGGGTGCTGCTGGCGAAGCAGGAAATCATCAGCGAAAGGGCGGACACCACGGCCGCTTTCAAAAAGATGGCCACCACACCGAGGTGGAGATTCCACGTCAGCCCCTGCTTGGCCACAAAGGCTTCCACCTGGGCCACATCCTCCGGCCGTTCGGCATTCAGCGAATGCAGCATCTGGGCAAGCAGCAATTTCTGCCTGGACCACATCACCAGGCTGAACACGGCATCCATCAGGATCAAACCTCCGCCAATCAGCAGCAGCACACCGAGAAGCTTGCCCAAAAGGTACTCATGCCTCGGCACGGGCTTGGAAAGGATGGTGTAAAGCGTGCGGTCTTCGAGATCCCGTGGCAGCAGGAGCGCAGTTGCCACGACTCCAATGACGATGCTGAAAACCTGCAAGGCACCAAAGGAAACGTCCTTGAGCTGTTTGAGCTGCTGCTCGGGATTGAGCAGCGGCGACGCATAGCTGGCGATAACCACAAGCGCGCTGAAAACTGCCAGGAAGGCCAGGATCTTCATGCGCATGAGCTGGGTGACCGTGGCCGCGGCAAGCGTCCAGATGCGGGAGGGAGAAAAATTGGAATGAGACATTCTGTATGCGGATCGACAGAGGCTGTCGGGTGAAACTGGGTGGCAGAAAAGGGACGATCAGTCGCGGCCTGCGGTGTCGGTGGCTTCGAGAAACAGGCGCTCCAGGGTGGTGCGAGGATGGCCGCTGCGGACTAGGCGTGCCTTGCCGCTCTGCTCCACCAGCCGGGAGATTTCAGCCAGCAGTTCAGGCGAAGCATCTGCCAGCACGAGTTCAGTCTGGTTCTCCACGGCGATGAGCTGATCCAGCCGCCCCTCCCGCATCATCCGTCCCTGGGCCATGATGCCGACGCGGTCACATACCTCCTGCATCTGCTCCAAAAGATGGCTGGTCACCAGCACCGTGATGCCCTGGTCTTTGAAACTCAGGATCAGGTCGCGGATCTTGCGGGAACCTGCGGGGTCCACCCCTGCGGTCGGCTCATCCAGGACCATCAGACGCGGGCGGTGGAGCAGGGCCTGGGCCAGACCAAGCCGCTGCAGCATCCCTTTTGAGTAACCCGCGACCCGGCGGTCTGCGGCATCTTCCAGCCCCGTCAGGGCCAGCATTTCTCTCGCACGATCCTTCAGCTCCTTACCGCCCATGCTGCACAGGCGGCCATAGAAAAGCAGCGTTTCAAGACCGTTGAGATGTTTGTAAAAATAAGGGTTCTCGGGCAGAAAGCCCACTTCACGACGGCTGGCAACCTCGGTGCTGGAACGTCCGAACACGGTGGTCTTTCCACGTGTGGGAGCCAGCAGGCCCAGAATGGCCTTCATGGTGGTGGACTTGCCCGAACCATTGGGTCCGATCAGGCCATAGACCTCCCCTGACTGCACCTCGAGGGAAAGATCGCGAACGGCCACAAAAGCCTTTTTTCCCAGGCCCGCTTTGAAAACCTTGGTCAGGTTTTCCACGGTTACTGCAGGAGGTTGGGGGGGGGATGCAGACATGATCGTTCTTTTAATGCAGGAGAGGCAAGGGGTGTGTCAATCCGCATCATCTCTGAGGCCTGACAACAAGCCTGCAGGAAACCTGTCTCCGTCTGCGCCAGATCAGGCTTTGGGGACCTCGTCCCAAAACGTCAGCTTGTTGCCAAAGGGATCTGGCACCGCCACTTCCCGGCAGCCCCAGGGCATGGTTTCAATACCGGGGCGCGAGTACGCGTACTTCTTGCCCAGCAAGAGAGCATGATATTCGTCCAGCCCCTCCAGACGCACCCTGACTGATGCGCCCGGACATGCGTCTCCGTGATGCTCGGACAGGTGGAGGATGCACTCCCCCTGGGAAACCTGGCAGTAAAGGGGGCACCCCTCTCCAAACCGGTGCTCCCAGTCCACCTTGAAGCCAAGAAATCCCACGTAGTGGTCCATGGCTTTGCTCACGTCAAAAATGCGCAGGATGGGACAGGGAGCACCAAATGTCATAAGGAGAGAGAGATTGTTGAGGCGGCTATTTGCCCGCCACCTGGCCGGTGCCAGAAGGCAGGGTGCGCAGGCGCTGGCTGGCGCTCAAGCCATATTTGGCCGGCTCATACATGGCCTCGATGCGTGCAGGCGGAGCCATGGCATCCCCTTCCCCGATCACCCGGGCGAGATAACGAAGCTGGAAGCTGCCTTTCTCCGGAGCATAGTCCGTGAAGAAGAGAGCGCGGTCAGCCCTTACTTCGCGGTGATCGCAGAACCAGGCATCCACCCCTTCCGGAAGCTGATCACCTTCACGCTCGCTCTGGGTGTCAAATTCCGGATTCACCGCTTCAAGCACGCTGGGCAGCGGATCATCAATCGCCAGATAGCGGTCGCCCCCGCCGATCTCGATTTGCAGAGTCACCAGCACCATGTCTCCAACCCGAAGGTTGTCCACCGGCTGGGTGGAGCCATCATCCAGCAGTTTTTCATAGGTGCGCTCGATGGCATAGCCCTTGTTCTCCCCGGCAAAAACGCGCTCTGGGGGATAAGACCGGGCCTGGATGCGGGAAAACGCTTCCCGCTGGGCGGGCAGCCCGACTTTCAATGGCGCGGAAGCCAGCTTGTCATTGAGGGCAAACGACACCTGGGCAGAGCCCGGATGCGCGGGGATGTTCAGAGGCTGCTCCTGCGTGTCCCACAGAACTTTGGCCACCAGGGGCTCTGAGGAGGATTTAAGGCTCCGTTCATAGGCGGCCAGGGCGGTCAGCGTCCAGGCATTGGCATAAGTGTTGCCCCACTCGCCACGACCGTTCCGGCTTTTCAGCAGGGATTGGGCGAGCGATTCCGCATCCTGGGTCAGGCCGAGGTGAGTATAAACAATGAGACGCAGGGCTTTGTTGACGCCATTCCCGGCCCAGTGTGACCAGGCGGGCGGAGTCGCGCGAGGAGGAGTCACCGACTTGGATTTGGCCTTCGACTTATCGGCCTTCTTCGCGGTCTTTTTGGCATCCGGCTTTGCGGGTGGAGCCGGAGGGGTCCACCCCACCATTTCCTTGATCTGCTGGCCGGGGGCATCCGTGAGGCACATGGCCAGGGCGGCATACAAACGGGCAGCCTCAGGCAGGCGGTCGCGGCGCGCGTGCAGCATCGTTTGGTAGGCAGGTTCTGCGCGCTTGCCTTTGGCCAGGGTGTAGAGAGCCAGGGCAGCATCCGTGACATTGTAGTTGTCCTTCTCCTCTTCCAGTCCGCGCAACTTTTTAGACAGATACTCAAGGAGCTTGTCAGTGACATCCTGCGGCACCGCTGCGCCGGCATCGCGGGCACGCAGCAGCATGAGGCCGCCGTAGCCGCTGGCCCAGAATGACGGTTCGCTGCCGCCGGGCCAGTAGGCCAGGCCGCCGTCATCCGTGGTCATCTGGAGCAGGCGGTTGACGCCTTTCTGCACGGCGTCCTTGGTTTTCCCATTGCCCAGGAGGTCGGGGAACAGCGGCTGATATCCGCCCAGCGCCAGCCAGGGCAGCGTGGCAGAAGTCGTCTGCTCGGCGCAACCATAGGGGTAGGTGAGAATGTAGTCGAGCGCATCGCGGGCCTCATAAAGGCGGGAGGTGCTCACGCTCACCTGCAGGCTGCCTTCCCCTTCCAGCAATGCCGGATTGATCTGCTTGGCCAGGTTCGTTTCAGGTTCCGCTCCGCTGATGCGGGAATAGCGCACCTCCTTCAATTCAGGCACAGGGTAAGTCACCTCAAAGGTGGAGACGGTGGCATCCTCCAGCGCCGGAGCCCCCGCGGGCCAATTCATCGTTTTGGCCGACCAGTTCCATTTGGCTGTGCCCAGTTTGGCGAACCGTATCGGGAAAGCGAGAGCTGTGGTTTCGCCGGCCTTCAGGGTCACGATCTGCGTCCAGCTTTTGGGGTCCGCTGCCGCCTGAGATTTCAGGCTTGCGGGCACAAACGGACGCTCTTCACGGATGAAGTCCGCCGTGCCATCCAGGTCCAGCCTGACCTCCACGTCACCGCTGAACTGGGTGGTGTTGTGAAGCACCGCTTTGAGAAGCGTCTCATCATCCAGACGGGCAAAGCGCGGCACGACAGGTTCCACCATGAGAGGCTTGTTCACCTTGAATGCGGATTCACCATGACCAAAGCGGTCTGCATCACTGCTGGCCACCGCCATCAAGCGGTAACGGGTCAGATTGTCCGGGGCCTTGACGGCAGCCATCACTTTTCCTTGAGCATCCGTCATCGCCGTGGCCAGCCACAGCGGAGTTGCCACGAAGTTTTTGCGGATCTGCTTGGCCGAGTCGTCCATGTCGCCACCGCCGCCGATGACAAATCCTTTGTTACCGCGCTCGCGGGCGGCGGTCTCTTCCGGAAGCAAATCGTCAAACGAAGTATAATTGTCCACCGCCAGCGGCATGGCTTCGTGGAAATAGGCTGAGGGATCAGGCGTGACATGTTTCATCAGGCTCAGCACGCCTTCATCCACTGCGTACAAGGTGACTTCACTGCCCACCACCGGCTTGCCCTGCCAGTCTGTAACAGTGCCTGAAACGGTCAGCTCACCACCGGGTTTCACCTCCTCTTTTTCAGGGGCGACGGCAACGGTCAGCTCCTTGACTTTTGAGTCCACCTCAAGCTGGCAGTAGCCCACCTTGTACTCCGGCATCTTGTGCTGTTTCGGGCTCCCCTCACTGCCGCGAACGAGAACCACGGAAACAAACACATTGGGCGCCTCGGCATCCTGCACCGGCACCTTGATGACTGGCTGCTCCGGGGAAAGCTGCGTCACGAAGTGACGGTGAATCTTGTTGCGTTCAACGCTTACCAAAGCTGTGCCTGCGATGGGTGTCTTGACCACAATCACCGCCTCTTCACCCGGCTTCAGTTTCTTCTTCTCAGGCTGAAGATTGATCCGTGCACCGTCTTCCATGGCCCATGGGAATTCACCGCCGCCCAGCACATACACTGGCAGACGGGACAGCAGTTTTCTCCCGGCTGCGTCGGCAGATTCCACCGTGACAAAATAAACGCCGCCGCGGGTCGGCTTGAAGCCGATGGAGGCTGTGGGTGCGCTGCCCGAAGTCGGGGCCTTGAGATCCAGGGCCTGCTTCAGTTCTTCACGCAGGATCACCTGGTCCTTGGTGGTCGAACCTCCACCCGCCGTGGCAATTTTCAGCGTGTGATATTCCTGGCGCTCCACCTTGGCATCTACCTTGATCCCTGCTGCGGCAGGCCTCCCCTTCGGATCAATGGCCACGACCTCCACCCGGATGTCCTGGCCCGCGGTTCCGAAAAACTGGGGACCTTTCAAACCCAGGATGTAGTCCGCACCCGGGACATCAAATTCGGTGGCAGAGCTGATGGTCTGTTCATTGATGTCAGTCACTTCCGCCGTCACCCTCACCTGCTGCGGCAGAGCTGCGCGGTCCGGTGGCGGCATCGGCATTTCCAGAGTGGCCGTGCCATCATCGTTCAGGAACACATCGCCATTGACCCACCACTCGCTTTCGGCCTCGGAATCGCTGTCATCAAAGTTGCCGTCCGCGTCGCGGTCCTTGCCGTAGTGAGCCCAACGGGGCGCATCACCAAAATGCCATTCTTCATAGGCCTGCGGGGGCGTGAAAGCACGGTCAGAGGAAGCCGTCCAGCTTGCCTTGGCCCGGCTGAGCGGTTTGCCCATGTAGTAGTTGGCCGCCAGCGGCAGTTTCAGCCGGTCTGCCTGCTTCTCCAGTTTGCTGCCGTCCAGTTTCACTTCAAAGCTGTTCGGGCGGTAGTCATCAATGCGGAAGGAATAGAAACCGCTGGCCCCCTGGTTGTCGTTCTCCTTGGGCCCGATGTTAATCAGCAGTTCATACCAGCCAAGGGGGCCTTCCGGCAGGCTGATGTCATCATTCCAGGAACCGCCGGGGCCAAAGGTGATCTCCTTTTCCAGTACCACGCGGTAGCGGGGATCGCGGATCACCACCCGGCCTTTGACCGGTTCGGGGTTCAAGGTCAGATCGTCAGCAACCCGCGTGCGCGTCAGTGCCTTAAAGTGAGCGGTATCGCCGGGGCGATAAAGAGGCCGGTCAGAGAAAACAAAAGTTTTCTGCACCGGCTTCCACACATCTTCCCAGGCCCGAGGAATGTCATAGGGGATGGCACCGCTGATGTGAGAGCGGCTGCAGTCCAGGGCCGCGCAATCTCCCGCCTTTTCTGCCAGGATCAGACCGGGGGTCCCGCCACTGAGAGTGGCAATGCCGTTGGCGTCTGTATCAGCATAGCCGATCAGCTTTTGTTCGCTGTCCACGGCAGTCAGCCTCACCCCAGCAACCGGTTTGCCGGTCTGCAAGGAAGTGGCAAAGACAAGGGTTTCGCGGCCCGTGCTTTTCTGCATCAGCCCCAGATCCGTGAACTGGACAAGGGTCTGGGTGAGAACGCCTTTCTGCTCAAGCCCATCGGCTGCCCGCCCGTCACATTCCAGGAACAGCGGAGCTGCGGTATCGCCCCCCAGTACCTCGCGCCAGTTCAGCTTCAGGATTTCACTCTGGTCGAGAGGCTTGTTGATGGGAAACGTGCGGTCAAAAACCACCGTGCCCGGATAGGCATCCAGCGGCTCGGGTTTGAATTCCGCCTTCTTCTTTTCACCCGCATTGAAGGCGCTACGGTAGGCTGTGTATTTCTGCGTGGCCTGCAGCAGTTCCGGCCCGGTGAGCCGCTTGGCCCGGACCCTGACTTCGCGCACGTTGGCCGCCGAGATTTCGAATTCGCCGCTGCCGCGAGCAAGCTGCGCCCGCACAAAAGCCGGAGCAGCCACATAAGGAGGGTTCGGCACAAACAATACTTGATGTTCGGCAGCAGCTTCCAGGGGAAGGCCGTCGCCCGACTGCACACCGGGTTCCACCACCACGCGATAGGGTGTCTTCAAGGCAAAGGCTCCGTTCAGCCGCAGGGTGCGGCCCACGATCTCCGCTTTCAGACCAGCGACTTCCGGCTCGATGTGAACGGAGCCCGCCATCTTCTGAGCAAGCGCTTTCAGCTCTTCCTCCTTCCAAGGCTCCTCACGCTGGGGTGTGAGCGCCTTGTTAAAATCCAGGTCCAGGTAATAGGGCTGGTCAAACGGTGTGTGACCGCCAGCCTTGGCCAGGGCAAACGGCTTGACGTCGCCGAGAGAAATCGCATCGCCCGCCGCCAGTGTGACATAACCGGCGGCGTTGGGCAGGCTTGGCTTGATCACCAGCTTCCACTTGGCCGCCACTGGCAGAGGTTCCTTCGGTTCCACCACCAGCGCGCTCAGGCGTGTTGCCTCCGGTGACACCACCGGTTTCACCTTGGCAATCTCTTCCGCCCAGGTGGCGTGCGGTTCGCTGTAACGGGAGAAATCCTTGCCTGTGGCCAGACGCACCACAGCAGGCACCGTCAGCGGGGGAGTTTCCGAGACAAAACTGACATGGGCAGCGGCATCGGCGGCGTTGACGTTGTCATTGAACTCAAACAGGAACTTCGGTTTCCGCTGGGCCTCGTCGTCATTGAACCACTTGGGGGACTGGTCCACCACACGAAACTGGGCGCTGCTAACCGATGCGAGGACTTCTGTGGAAAGCCCCTTCCCTGCGGCATCCTGCAAGCCGGGTCGCAGGGCAAAATCATAACTGGCACTGAACTTCGGCGCCTGGGTCAGGCGGAACTGGCCACTGCGTGTGCTCACCCACTGAAACTCCCCGCTCAGGGCAGGTTTGACGAGCAACGGAGACTGGGCCTCCACGGTGCCGACCTTTTCTTTGGCCACCATCGGCGTGGGGAACACCACCTCAATGGTGCATTCGGGGGAGAGCTCTGCCGGATGAATCGTCAGCTCGGCCTCCAGGTTTTTTTCCCGGGATTCCTCCCGGCTTTTTTTCGCGGGAGCGGCCTGCGCCTCCACCAACGACAACGTAACCGCCAGACACAGGGCCGATGCGAGCCCGAAGCGCGTGATTGTTTTCATA
>DASWXG010000625.1:0-3573 GCA_036405615.1 Prosthecobacter sp.
CTCAGCATCGTGCAGAGTTGCAGCAAGACGTGCCGCCATGGTGACGGGATTGGCCACCGCACCACCGAAGATGCCCGAGTGAAGGTCGATGCTCGGGCCATGGACCTTGAACTCCATGCAGGCGATGCCACGCAGTCCGTAGGTGAAGGTGCCGATGCCAGGGCCCACCATGCCGGTATCCGAAATCGCCACCAGATCACAGGCCAGTTCTTCGCGATGCGCTTCCAGAAACGGCTTGAGGTTCGGACTGCCGATTTCTTCTTCACCTTCAAAGAGGATGGTCAGGTTGACCGGTAGATCGGCATGTGCCGCCAAAGTTTCGGCAAGGCCCGAAACGTGGGCCATCAACTGGCCCTTGTTGTCCGTGGCCCCGCGGCAGTAGATGACACCTTCACGGATGGTTGGCTCGAAAGGAGGCGACTTCCATTCAGCAAAAGGCTCAGCAGGCTGCACATCGTAGTGACCATACAGCAGCACTGTGCGTCGGCCGGGGATGTGGCGGTTCTTGGCCACAATGACCGGGTGGCCCGGAGTCTCGTGCAGGGCCGTGCTGAGCCCCATGGAGGTCAGCTTGGCTACCAGCCACTCCGCGCAGGCACGGGTGTCTGCATTGTGACGGGAATCGGTGGAGACGCTTGGGAAGCGCAGGCAGGTGAGAAGATCGTCAAGAGCAGCCATGGGAAATCAGGATTGCTTATGATGAACGCCTCCGGCCGTTTGTCGGCAGGAAAAAACACCAGAATGCAGTTCTCTCCCGCATCGGGACCAAATCCTGGTCGGAGATCAGCGCATTTGGGGAGGCTCCCCCTGCAACTGCCGCCAGTTCGTGCCTGCAAACAGCAGGAAGAAAATGGCGATAAAAAGCTGCCCCATCGCAAAAGCCGCCACGGCAAAGAGGACGGCACACACAAGGCTGACCACCAGCGCCGTCTTTTCCCTGGCAGGTCCCAGGATGGTTTCCATGATGCGCCCGCCATCCAGGGGGATGATGGGAAAGAGATTCAGCACCGCCCAGAAGAGGCTGACATTGACAAAAGAACCCATGAAGTAGCGGCCCAAGGGTTCGGCAGGCTGCCAGGCATCCTTCACCCACCACACAAGCACCCCGGCGGCAATCTGGACAAAAGGACCGGCGGCGCTGACAAAAAACTGCTCCCCACGCGCAAACCTGCGTTCGGAAACGGCATAACCGCCAAAGCTCTGCAAAACGATCTGCACATGCCGTGCGCCGTAGTGATGCATCACCAGCGCATGGCCCAGCTCATGAACAAAAATGGACAGAGCCCCTGCGGCGACCCAAACCAGTACAAAGTTCAGCCTCTCCAGATTCTCCAGGGCAGGGATTATCCCTCCCAGCAAAGCCAGGGTCGCCCAGAACATCCAGTGAATGCTCACCGGGATGCCGAAAAAGGAGAAACGGAGCATGGAAAAGCCGGGAGGGCTCAGGCGGCCTGCCGCACTTCCCAGGTATGAATGGCCGGGTTGCAGATGTCGCGCACGAAGGGCTTCGAATCCGCCTTGTCACCAAAGACATAGATGCGCTTGCGCAGTGTCAGTTTGCTGATCTGGAAACCGGGGTTCTCCAGGGCGCGGTAGTAGTTCAGGATCATTTCCTTCTCCAGATCCAGGGCACCGCCCTTCATGCCGTATTCCAGGGTAAACGAAGCCTTGTCAAAAGCGGACGTTTCACCATCGCGGAGAGTCTGGCTGATCGGGTCTTGCAGCACCTGGCCAACGAAGGCTTCCAGGGCGGCTGCATCACCTTCGTAATCCACCTTGTACACCGTGCTTTCACGGAAGGTCAGCTTCTGAGGAAGCGGTGCGTACAGGAGCTTCTGGCAATCGCTTTCGTGATCAAATTTGCCGAGGATTTCGAAAAGTTTTGTCATCTGGATGGCCAAGTGGGTAGCAAGGAAGCTGGCTCTCGCAAGCCCGGAGAGTTGGGGAGCCGGGACGCCCGCTTGTTTTTTCCTCCTGAGGCCCAGGTGCCCACATCCAAGGCCAGGCTCACTTTTCCTCGCTTGCCAGCCCCATGCCTTCCAACATGGCGGTGAATTTGCGCGAGGCCTTGGCATACTGGGGATACTCGGCGTGCTCTCCCCGGCTGGGCAGGTAACGCCAGTGTTTGTACATCCACAGCCAGCATTCGGGGTGCTCGCGGATAGCCTTTTCAAAGTGGTCCCACACGCGCTGGGTCAGCACCGTCACGTCGTCCTCCGGCCCTGGCCGCAAGGCCTCGAAGAGGCTGACTTCGGAACGGCCATCTGGCAACGGCCGGCAGACGCCCGTCATGATGGAAAGCCCGAGGCGCATGGCCAGTTGCACATGCAGGGTGGGCACGCAGGTGAGCAGGCCAAAACAACGGATGGCCGTGGATGCCTTGCCGGGAGGGATGTTCAAGTCGGTCAGCAAACCGGCATGTCCCTTCCGCTTCAAAGCCTTCATCAGCTTCAGCATGGCGTTTTCCTGGGAGATGACCATGTGGCCGGAGTGCTCGCGAAGCTTTCTGAAAATCGCGGTGAGACCGGGATTCTTGAAATCTTGCGCCACCACTGTGAAGGGAATGCCGCGAAATCCCCAGATAAGGCTCACGAACTCAAAATTGCCAAAGTGAGGTGTCACCCAGACGCCGCCAGTTTCCCGAGCCTGCGCCTCCGCCCCGGGATCGTGGATACGGATGCTGACATGCTGCTGCCAGTTTTCCGGAGTCAGCGCGGCAGACCAGAACAGGTCAAGGAAGGTGCGGGCAAAAACCTGGTAGGACTTGCGGGCAATGCCACGCCGCTCGGACAGCGAATACTTGCCAGGAAAGGCGACTCGCAAGTTTTCCAGAGCGGTGGCCCGGCCGCGTGCATCCAAAAAATAAGCGATGGAACCCAGCCCACGAGCCAGCGCCAGAATGACGGGACGAGGCAGGCGCGGCAGCAACCAGGCCGCCGAGGACACCAGGGCGGTTTCGCAGAAATATCGTAGCTTCTTCACCTTGGCGTTTGTGAGATGGGAAAAGGTCGTTACGGTGGACACATGGCAGTGCCCAACCTCACAACCATTCTCAAGCGAATTCTGAAGCAGCCCACCGCTCCTTTCCACGAGTACCATGTCCGTGCGGAAATTGAGGCGCTGCTGAAAGATTGCCCGCACGTGAAAACCAAGCGTGACAAGTACGGCAACCTCATCGCCACCTACAAGAACGGCAAAAGCAAAAGCAAGCCGACCTGGGTGCTGGGGGCCCACATGGACCACCCAGCCTTCGTGCGGGTGCCGGGTAGCAAGGGCAAAGACGATTTCGAATTCCTCGGCGGCGTGCCAAAACCCGAGGTGGAAGCCGGTGTGAAGCGCGGCCTGCGCAGCAAGCCGAAGGGCGACATTGCCACCTGGGTGTTTCCGGTGAACATCACCAAGGATAAAATCGAGGCCACCGCCTGTGACGACCTGGTCGGCTGTGCGGTGATCATCGCCACCTTCTGGGAACTGGCGGCTCTGAATCTGAGCACCACTTTCCATGCCGTGTTTACCCGTGCTGAAGAAGTCGGCTTCCTGGGAGCCTGGCACATCGCTCAAAAATGGCCTTTC
>DASWXG010000626.1:0-3773 GCA_036405615.1 Prosthecobacter sp.
AGCTGATCTCAGAAACCGAACTTCCGAACACGCTGGTCAGCGCGCTGTTCAATCCGCGTGAGATCATCCGCCGCAACGGAACCGCCAATCTTTTCCCGAGCAAGGAGCTCGTGGAGGCGCTGGCAACACAGGACCGCCAAAAGGTCTACGAAGCCCTGGCACGTTTCCCCAACAATGAGTTCTATGAATATCCCATCTTCTTTCTGGGAGGAGATGTGGAATTGTGGGCCAAGGGCTCCGGCCTGCGCGAAGAACTGGTGGCGGCGCTGAGCAAGCTCTCCTACCCACGGGGAAACACCCTGGCTTTCAGCGACATTCCGGTGCTGATCGGCATGGCAGAATCCAATGCCGAGGCACAGCTGATCAAAAAAAAGCTGACACGTACACGCACGCTGATTGCGCGGCTGGAACTGAATGACAAGACAGAGCTGGCACCGCTGCTGGACTACTGGTCCACCGGACTGAACCTGCGGCGCAAAGAACTGGAACCGCTGTTCCAGGCAACCGCTTCATCAGGCGTTGGCCACCTGGATCTCCTGCACGTGCTGCCGGCCCTGCCACGCAAGCTTGTCTATACTTTTCCGGGTGATGATTTCACCACCCATATCCGCCTCCCGGACTGCCATTGGACGACGTTGAATTTTTTCAATTTCACCGCCCAGGACTACTATCTGGACTCCTTCTTTGCAGCGAGCGCTGTGAACGAGAACTTCCAGAAGATCGAGGAGCCCTACCGCTTTGGTGATGTGCTGATGTTCCTCAATGCCCGGGGGAATGCCTTCCACTCCTGCATCTATGTGGCGGATGATCTGGTCTACACCAAAAATGGAGCCAACCCGCTGGTCCCCTGGGTGCTGCTGGAACTGAAAGATGTGCAACGCATGTACAACCTGGACATCAGCGAAGGCAAGATCCAGGCCTTCCGGCACAAGCAGGGCCGCATTCCAACCGAGTGATCGTCCGTCTCCCGGGGAGATCAGTCTTTGACTTCGTAGTGCTTTTCGCTCACCGACTTGTCCTGTTCGTAGACCTGCTCTTTCATGAGCTGGCCGGTCTTGGACCAGTAGCGGTTCAGTCCATGCCTGCGGCCCTTGTCAAAATGAGTCTCCGTGGAAAGCTGGCCGTTGTCCCACCACTCACGGACGACTCCGTGAAGCCGCCCTTCCAAGAACGGATATTCGCCTTTCGCCTTGCCGTTCTTATGTTTGTCCCGCGCCGTGCCGGTGTAGGGCTTGCCGTTGAGAAAGTACACATCATCCTGCCACTTGAGCTCTTTGTAGGTGACCTCCGTTGAGGGAGCTGCGACCGGGGCTTCCGCAGCCACAAGCGGCAGAACGGAGAAGCACAGCAGGGTGAGGGTGAACAAAAGTTTCATGGCACTGTGAACGTCAGGACTGGAAGGTCATCTCCACCGGGCAGTGGTCGCTGCCATGGATGTCGCTGCGGATGGTGCAGGAAGTGATGCCGGAGCGCAAGCCTTCGGAAGCCAGCCAGTAGTCGAGCCGCCATCCGATGTTCTTCGCGCGGGCGTCGGGCGTGCGCTGCGTCCACCAGGTGTAGCGGCCCGGGGAGGGATCAAAAGCGCGGAACACGTCCACAAATCCGGCTTCCAGATGGCGCGTAAAGCTGGCCCGTTCCTCGTCACTGAACCCGGGGTTCATCCGGTTGGACTTGGGATTGGCGAGGTCAATTTCCTGGTGGGCGCAGTTGAGGTCGCCACAAGCCAGCACGGGTTTTGTTTTTTCAAGATTCTTCAGATAGGCACGGAAGGCATCATCCCACTGCATACGGTAGGGCAGGCGGGCCAGCGCGGCCTGGCTGTTGGGCGTGTAAACGGTGACCAGATGAAAATCCGGAAACTCCAGGGTGATGACACGGCCTTCCCGGTCATGGTCGCCAATGCCCATGCCGAGGCTGCTTTCCTTCCACGGCACGCGGCTGAGGATGCAGGTACCCGAGTAGCCTTTTTTTTCCGCACTGTTCCAAACGGCTTTGTAACCTGCGAGGAAAGCCACATCCACCTGGGATTCCATCGCCTTGGTTTCCTGCAGACAGATCACGTCAGCATCGCTTTCCAGAAGGTACTCGCGCAGGCCTTTGTTCAGGGAAGCACGGATGCCATTGACGTTCCAGGTCGAAAGTTTCATGCCACCAGCTAGGACGGACTGGCGCGCACTTCAACTGCGGATCAGGACTGCTTTCAGTTGAAAGCCACCGGCCGCCCCTCCAGCAGCCGGTCCAGCAGATCCCGCAGGGCAGGACCGGTGCGCTGCAGCTCCTCCCGGTGGACAAAGGAGAGTTCATCCAGGAGTTTTTCCCCCTGCGGCGTCAGCCGGACAAAAACCTGCCGCCGGTCCTCTGTGGAAGCCTCCCGGCAGGCCAGTTTTTCGGTCACCAGGCGGTCCACCAGCCCGACGGCGCTGTGGTGGACCACATGCAGGCGGCTGGCGAGCTCGCCAATTGTCACCCGGTTTCCCCCCGGAAAACCTTTGATGGCCAGCATGGCCTGGTGCTGCTGAGGAGTGAGGCCCGCCAGTTGGGCCGCCTGCTCGCTGAAACGGAGAAACTGACGGAGTGCAAACCGGAACGAAGCCAGCGTTTCATACTCAGACTGGGATATCTTGCGGGGGCGGGGCATGACGAAACCCGGCTCCTGAATCACGAACTGTGCCAAAAAGGCGGTCTGTTTTTGACTTTCATCGTAAGACGATATAATCGCGCTGCGATTTGTTCTCTCCTGCCCCCACCCGATGAGTTTTGACACCCTGGCCCCTCACTATCGCTGGATGGAGTGGCTGTTTGCCGGAGAAAAACTTCAGCGCTGCCGCACGGCTTTCCTGCCCAGCGTTCCCGCTCCATCGCACGCACTGCTCTACGGTGAAGGCAATGGGCGCTTTCTCAGCGCCTTTTGCAGGCAGTTCCCCACAGCCCAAGTGACGGTGGTAGATTTCAGCGCGGGGATGATCCAGCAAGCCCGCCTGCACTTGGAAGCGGCGGGCATTGATACGACGAATGTCACCTTCGTCGAAGCGAATGTTCTGGAATGGCAGCCGCCTGAGCAGGCCTTTGATCTGATCGTCACCTGCTTTTTCCTCGACTGCTTCCGCGAGGACGATCTGAAAACCCTGGTGGGACATCTGGCCCGGGCAGCCACGCCGCAGGCCCACTGGTTGCAGGCAGATTTCCAAATTGGCGGCCCCCTGCTCTGCCGCTGGCGCAGCCGCCTCACGCTCCACTTTCTCTACTTTTTCTTTCGCCATGCGGCACGCATCCGGGCCACACGGCTGACGCGGCCGGAGTCCTTGCTGGCCCAGGCTGGATTCATTCTGCAAAAACGGCGGCTGAGCGACTGGCGGCGGCTGGGCAGTGAGTGGTGGGCCCGTCCAGATGCGGGTCTTCCCTCGTGAAGTTTGCGATCCCGTCTTGTTATCCCGACTATGTCATCCTGGAAGGAACGTCTTGGCATTGAACTCAGCCCTGTCAGCACCAGGGAAAAAGTCATCTCCGCCGTTGGCGGGGTACTTTCCATTTTGATTCTGATTGGCCTCTGCCGCTGCGGGCTGGACGGCATTGGGGGCAGTTTCATGGTAGCCTCCATGGGGGCAAGCGCTGTGCTGCTCTTTGCCGTGCCTCACGGCCAGCTCTCCCAGCCCTGGCCGGTGATTGCAGGCCATGGTCTGTCTGCGCTCGCCGGCGTGCTTTGCGCCAGATTTATTCCACAGCAGGACATTGCCGCCGCCTGTGCAGTAGGTCTGGCCATTGGCATTATGCAC
>DASWXG010000627.1:0-3235 GCA_036405615.1 Prosthecobacter sp.
CACCGGCAACGGCTCCACCGTGGCCGCCTATCCGGTGACCTTTCCTTTTTTCGAGGAAACAGACCTTCGCGTGGCTGTGGATGAAACGCTGTTGGTGCTTGGCGTCGGGTACACCGTGACAGGCGGCAATGGTGAGAACGGAAGCGTCTTGACGCTGGCGGAGTGGGACGATACTCACACTGTCACCATCTGGCGCGAGACTGCTTTGACGCAGCCCACCAGCTACGAGTCTCTGGACAGCTTCCCGGCCAAGTCGCATGAGAAGGCACTGGACCGTATCACGATGATGGTTCAGGACCTGGACCGCTCCTCACAGCAGGGCGTCAAGATTTCGGAAGTCCAGGATCCGCTTCAATCCTTGGTGCCGGAGCCTAACACAGTGCTGGGCTTCAACGGCTCCAACATCTTCGGCCTCATCCCAAGGACTTCCTTCATTGGTCCTGTCGGCCCGGTGGGTGCCACGGGTGCCCCGGGAACTGCCGGAGCCAACGGCAAGTCCAACTATGAACTCGCGCAGGAAGACGGGTTTAACGGGTCGCTGCAAGACTGGCTGGAAGCTCTCCGCTCTCAGGTCGAAGGCCCGCCCGGCCCTACTGGTCCAACTGGCATAGGTGTTTCTGGACCTCCCGGCCCTACTGGTCCTATCGGCCCTGTCGGTCCCTCCGGTGGTCCGCCCGGTCCTGAAGGACCGCCTGGGCCGAAAGGTGATGATGGCGAGCCTGGCCCGATTGGGCCTCCAGGCTTGAACGGTATTGACGGCATACCTGGAATGCCATCGAACATCGAAGGCCCGCCCGGTCCAATCGGTTTGCCAGGATCAGTCGGAGAAACAGGGAGCGTTGGCAGCCCTGGACCCGATGGCCCGCCCGGTCCTCCAGGCACCAAGGAGGCAATCGTTCCCACGTCACAAGGTCCACGGGCTCTCTTCTGCATGGAAGCTCCGGATGTCTGGTTCTTCGACATCGTCACGATGGTTCCATGTGAGCATCCGTTTCGCCTGGATGAGCGGTTTCTGGAAGTCATCGAGCAGGAATCCCTCTGCATTCTTTCCGCGTTTCCGCCGGTGGAAGCGTTCGTTCGGGAAGGTGCCTTGCATGTCCGTGGACACAGCGCGGCGGAATTTGTGACCTTCACTCTCGCCGGTATCCGCAAGGGCTGTTTCGGAATGCGCTTCTCCGCCCGCACTGAAGAACAGATGCGGCTCAACACTCAACGCTGGCAGCACCTTTCCGCAGCATCATGAAAGCTTGGTGGCAACTTTTCTCCAACCACTTCACGCCGGCCGAGTGTCAGGCGCTCATTGACTACGCCCTGACGCACCCCGTCCAGACCGGCACCATCGGCCACGGTGGCAAGTCTGCGGTCAATGAAGGCATCCGCCGGTCAAAGGTCCGCTGGCTGAACAGGCATGACCCGCAGTTGGCGGCGTTCTTTGCCCGCATCTCCAACATGGGGGAGCAGGCCAACAACAACGGCTTCGGCTTCGATCTGCGCGGCTTCAGAGAAGTGCAGTTTACCGAGTACGACGCTGGGGACGAAGGCCATTACGACTGGCACGAAGACAACGCATGGACAGCGGGCTTTGCCACTGAGCGGAAGATGTCCATGGTCATTCAGTTGTCAGCCCCGGCAGACTATGAGGGCGGCAAGCTGGAGCTTCAGCGCGACTCGCTCCCGGCCGACAAGTTCACCAACCAGGGGGACGTGATTTTCTTCCCCGCCTTCAACCGCCACCGCGTCACGCCTGTTACTCAGGGCAAACGCTATTCCCTGGTGACCTGGTTCACCGGTCCCGCTTTCCGATGATGCCACACCACCCCTCCACCGTTGAAACCGCAGTTCGCGGCCTTGTCGGTGCAGTCACGCCCCTTGCGGCTGTGATCGTTTCCAAGCTCGCCGAAATCGAACAGTGGCTCCGCATCCTGTCCCTGAGCGGGGGTCTTGTGGTGTGTGCCCTCACCATCCGCTCGTTTCTCAAAAAGAAGGACTGACATGTCTCGCGTTCGCCTCCCTCAGCTTTCCGTACTTCGCAACCCCGGCTTCCTCTGGGGCAAGGGTGTTTATGCCCTGGAGCAGGAATGGCATTTCGAGGTTGCAGGGTATGGCAAGTTTATCGTGCCTCTCGGCTACGAGTTCGACGGGGCCAGCATCCCGCGCATCCTCTGGTCTGCCACGGGTTACACGCCCTACGGGCTGCACATCGGCGCAGCGGTGGAACATGATTACCTCTGCGACATAGGCTCAAAGACCACGGCCTTCCTGAAGTGGATGACGGCCCGCCAGTTGCCTATTCCTCAAGCGGTACCCTCTGCGGTCGCGCATGAGCATTTTTATCAGCGCTGTCTGGCTGACGGCGTCCGTCCTTCCCAGGCGTGGACCATGGGGCAGACAGTCAAAATCTTCGGTCCACGTTGGAAAGTCGCCGCATGAAAACTCATCTCATTCTCGCCGCAGTGGTGCTTGTCTTGCCCTGCTGCAAAACCACCAAAGTTACCGCTCCTGACGGAACGGTGACAGAAACAAAGGAAGTGGACACCGCCGCCCTGCGCACGGGCGGCAAGATCGTCACCTCTGTAACCCCACTCTTCGCCCATGAATGACGGCCACGCCAACCGGGGCTTCCGGAAGTGCTCAGGCACAGCACCCGTTGACCTTTCCGAGAGTCCTTTGCAGGGCTTCACTCCCATCAATGGGGACGTTGTATTCTCGTCCATGACTTTCCCTGAATGGAGGGGCAGCGTGGAGTATGTCGGCAACCCTGCAGACCTTGTGGGGGACGTGTTTCTGGAGGGGGTCTATTACCCGAGTCCCCTCATCGGCTGCACCCTCGCCAGCGGGGCTTTCATCGGCTGGCGCGACTGATTTATGAATCCTGCTCTCGGCAACAGTTTGCTCTCGCAACGCCCAAGACGGAGCGGTGTGCGGCCTGTCGTGATTCCGCCGGTCCTGTCCGCAGATGTCGAGTACGGGTCATACGAGGTGTTCCTGGCCTGGACCGCCTCGCCACGCGCCACACTCTACAAGATCTATGGGCGGTTGAACGGGGGTTCAACGATCCAGCTCGAGGAAACTCCCGGCTTGTTCTTCTTGCTCGATCTGACGAGCGATGCCGGGGCGTGGGAGTTCTGGGTGATTCCTGAGAACTCAGCCGGGGAGGGGCCAAGTAGCAATACAGTCGGGAAGACGTTGCCGGGGGAGTCTGAGCCCGGCTTCCGCTTCCTCCTCAATAGCGGCG
>DASWXG010000628.1:0-5126 GCA_036405615.1 Prosthecobacter sp.
GAATGAGCGCACATTTGGCACCGTTACCACATCCCCGGGCTTGAGCTTGGTCATGTCCTTGCCTGGATTGCACTTGGCCAGAAAGGTTTCATCCGTGTGAAAGCGCTCGGCCACAAGCTCGGCATAGCTGCGGTAGGCCATGTATTTGAAAGCCACCTGCTCCTCCGGCTTTTCCGGCAGCTTGGCATTCACAAATTTCTCCAGTTCCGGCCGGATTTTGAAGGCGGCAAAGATCACCGGCACCTCTTTCTCTGCGGCTTTCAGAGCCGGCTCCCAATCATATAGCTCCCGCCTGCCCTGGGAGAAATTATAGTTCACCACTCCCTTGTAAGTGAATTCTCCGATGGAGCCGTCCAGCTTGCCTGGACAAAAGAGATGGCGGTCCAGAAAGATCTGTAATCTCAGGATGGTATCGCGATCTTTCGGCACAGACTGGTCATCCGCCTTGGGGCCGGCATCCTGGGCGGCGGCCAGCAGAGGCATCAGGCCCAGGAGGAGGAAAAGAATCTGTCGCATGGTTCCGCACAGAATGCCGCAAAAAGGCCGCCTTTCCAGAACTCCTTGTCCCGGGAACGGGTGGAAAAACAAAACCGCCTCCAAAAAAGCCATTGGCATCGTCCCGGGTCCATGTAGGTAACCTGTTTCCCTCCCGATCATGTCTTTCCTCGCCGACGCCCTGCTTGCCTTCTCTTTGCCTTCCGGGGCGGAACTGGTGGACTCCATTCCCATCATCATCTCGCTCATCATCATCGAGGGCCTGCTCAGCGTGGACAACGCCCTGGCAATCGCGGCGATGGCAAACCACCTGCCGGAGAAGCAGAAATACCTGGCTCTGAAATTCGGCATCATCGGTGCCTATGCTTTCCGGGGTCTGTGTCTGGCTTTCGCCGCCTGGATCATCGAAAACCCCTGGCTGAAAATCTGCGGGGCAGCCTACCTGCTCTACCTGATGAGCGAGCACTTCACCGGCGCCGGTGACGAGGACAACGATGGCAAGGCTGACAGTGCCAACCAGCGCGGTTTCTGGGCCACCGTCATCGGCATTGAAATCATGGACCTCAGCCTCAGCGTGGACAATGTCGTCGCCGCTGTCGCCATGAGCCCCAAACTCTGGGTGGTTTGCACCGGTGTGTTCATCGGCATCCTGGCGCTGCGCTTCGTCGCAGGTGCCTGCATCAAGCTTTTGGAAAAGTTCCCCATCCTGGCGGACACAGCTTTCATCCTCATCGGCTACGTCGGCGGCATCCTGGTCTATGAACTCCTGAGCGACCCGCACAGCGGCTTCCAGGTCTTCCCAGGGCCCGTCCACGTCGGCGCAGGCCGCAAGTTCATCGGCATCGTGATCATCCTCGGCATTTCCATTCTGTATGCCAAGGTACCCGCTGTTCAGACAGCCCTGAAGCCTCTGCTTGCCGCATGCCGGGTCCCGATGAAACTCGTGGCCATGGCGGTGGGGCTGGTGCTGAAAATTGTGCTTCTGCCCTTCACCCTCGTGATCAGCCTGTTCAAAGGCAAGGCCGACAACGGCACCTCTCCGGCGCTTTAATCCGGCCTCCGCCCCTTCAAGAGCCTCTCCATCACGAGTTTGAGTACGAAAAATGCACCTTGATGGATGGGTGTACTGCGTGGCATCTTACCTGCTGCGGAGCCCCCGGTCCTTTCCATGCGTGATTTAAGCCATCAGCCCTCCTGCCGCCTGCGCCGCCGTCTTCAGACAGGCGGTGCATTGCCTGCGGTCATCGTGTTCCTGGCCTTGGTGATCAGCGCCGTGGTGTTCTTTGTCTTCACCCGTCCAGCCCTGGAAAAGAAAGAGACGGAAGCCAAAGGCGCCGCGACCAAGGAGCAAGCAGAGGGCGGCACGAAGCCAGTCCAAGCCCCGGCTACGGCTTCGAGCCCGGCCAAGCCGCCAACCGCCTCTACTGCACCCGCGGTTCCCGCCGCCCCCGCAAAACCCGTCTTCGGATTCGCCCGCCCGCTGGATCTCGGAAAAGAAATGGTCCGCAGCCTGACCGCCGGTGACTATGTCCGCGCTGGCGAACTGGTCGCCGCAGGCGATCCCGCACAGAACAAAGAAGCCTCTCTCGTCATGGAGAAAATGATCAAGGAACTGGGTGCCAAGGTGGGTGCCGAGTCCCAGATCGAACTTCTCGGACTGGTGGAAAACAAAACCCGCCTCTCCATTCCCTTCAACCTTCCTGGACAGCAAGAGCCGGTGCGCCTGCAACTGGATGTGGAGCGCGATGACAAAATGGGCTGGAAGGTCGCCAGTCTGCAACTGCCCAAGGAACTCGCAGGAGCCATGCCTGCCCAAGCTCAAACGAGCGCCACGGCAAACTCAACGCCGCCCGCCGCCTCAGTGACCGCACCCACACCGGCGTCTGGCAAGGCAGGAACGGCCGCCACCAAATCCCCCGCTCCGCTTCCCAAGCCCGCCCCTAAAAAGCCGCTTTTCAGCGTCGAAGAGACACCGGATGCCCTGACCTTTGGCAGCGACTTTGTTCGTGCCCTGTTGAAGCACGACTTTGTGTCTGCCCGCAAATTTGTGGACGAGTCCAAGGTCGCCTCTGAGCGTCTTGCCGGTCTGTGCATTGTCTTTGAAGAAGGCCAATATGAGTTCAAGCCCGCCAAGCCGCTCATCATCACCGTGGCGAATCCTGAGGTGTCCTGGGTCATTGCCCAGGTGCAGTCGCAGAAGCTGCAGCAGTCCACCGAATTTGGCATCGAGATGAAGCGGGATGGCGTGGACAAGCCCTGGCAGGTGGTGGGTTTGAACCTCTCTGAAATCCTGAGTTCCTTCGCCTCTTCCGCCACCAAGGCCGGCGTCCCCTACACCCCCATCGTCAACAATCCGAAAGGTGGCGAATCTCTTGCCTTGTACTTTGAGTATGACCAGGCCGAACTTCACGAACGGGCGCTGAAGCAGCTGGAAATCGTGGCAGGAATGCTGAAATCCGACCCTTCCAAAAAGCTCCGCATTGCCGGTCACACAGATGCCAAAGGCACCGACAACTACAATCTGGCTCTTTCCCAGTCCCGGGCGGAGTCCGTTAAAAAACAGCTTTCTGCCCTGGGCGTCGCAGCAGCCCAGATCATCACGGAAGGCATGGGCAAAGCCCAGCCGTTGAGTCCAAACCAAAAGGCAGACGGCACGGATGATCCCGAAGGGCGGTCAAAGAACCGCCGGGCAGAGATCTACCTGGATTTCTAGTATCCGGCGAAGCTTTGCAGGCTTATCGTTTTCGGATTGTCACTGTCTTTCTCCCAATTGCCCAGCCTGGCCCGTTCCTTGATCCGCAAGGGAGCCGGTTCGCGCATTGTCTCGGGTTTTGTCCTGGTGGCCATGCTGACCGTCGGGTCCAAGGCTGTGTCATTTGTGAAGGATGCTGCCGTCGCCCGTCAATTCGGCACTGGTGATGCGCTGGATGCCTTTCTGGTGGCTTTCGGCTTGCTGACATTTTTGGCAGCCCTGATGGGCGGTGGACTCCCAGAATCGTTCCTGCCGGTCTACACGGAAGTGAACCACCAAAGGGTCCGCAGACGGGCCTTGCGGATGGCCATTCAAAGCACGGTTTTGCACGTCTTCAGCCTGCTGGCAGTGGCGGCAGCCTGTTACTTCATCGCTCCATGGTTCGCGGCCTGGGCCACCCGGGGGTTCAGCGATGAAAAGCAGGCTCTGGCTGTAAGCCTGATGCGGGAGTTGCTGCCCTTCCTCCTGTGCTTCGGGCTCAGCTACCAGCTCTCTGCATGGCTCCGTGCCGACAAATTTTTCGCCGTTGCCACCAGCGCCCCCATGCTGGTTCCGCTCTCGATCATCGCCGCCCTCGTCTGGGAAGGCCAGGCCACCACTGTGCACACGCTGGTGGCAGGTACCGTGATCGGCTCTCTTTTGCATCTGGGTGTCCTTGCATTCACCCTTGCACGCCAACTACCCCGCACCGCCGTATTTTGGAAACGGTGCCTCCGGCTGCCGGAACCCAAGCTCCGGCAAGTGACCAAGCATGCCCTGCATTTCCTCTTTGCGGGCGGCATTTTCAGCAGTGCGGTGGTGATTGACCAGACCATGGCCGCCTGGCTCAGCCCGGGCAGTGTGGCTGTGCTGGGGTACACAGAAAAAGTCTGCGGTATCATCCTCGCGGTCACGGTGGCACCCGCCTGCGATGTGCTTTTCCCTTACTTCGCTGAAAAGGTGGCCCGCCAGGACTGGCATGGGGTGAAGAAGCAGCTTTTCGTCAGCGCCGGCTCCATCCTGGCCCTGGCCCTGCCCGCAGCTTTAATCTTGTGCTGGCTGGCCCCGTGGGTCATCCGCCTGCTTTTCGAGCGGGGTTCCTTCACCCCTGAAGATACCTTGAGAGTGGCGGAAGTGCTGCGCTACGCCGCGCTGCAGATTCCCTTCTACATCATCGGCAGCCTGACCTCCCGTGTCGTGGTCGCCATGCAGGCCACCCGTTTCATCATCTGGATTTCGTTCATCGGCCTGTTTGGGAACATCGGCCTGAACTGGCTGTTCATGCGCAGCATGGGAGCGGCGGGCATCGCCCTGGCAACCGTTCTTGTGCAGATGACTTCCGCCATTCTGGCCTGCATTTACGTGCTGAGACAGATTTCAATCAAGCTGAACGGCCAGCATCATCCCCACTGAGAGATTTCTCGCCCGTTTACCCGCAGCGACAGAGCCTCCTTCGAGCGGCGTCATGCCTGGGGTTCAATAGTTTAGACAACAAAAAAGGTGCAGGCTTTGAGACCTGCACCTTTACAAATTTATTGGGAATCCCTTTTGAATTACCAGCCCTGGGTGCGGCTGTAGTCAGTCTGGGAGATGAAACCCATCTGCGGAGAGAACTCCGTGTAACCCCACCATGGATCGATCTGAGCCTTGCGGTAGTAAGGCGGGCGGTAGGTCAGCTTCCAGGATGGCAGAGGGAAGGTCGCCACTTCATACACACCGTAACCAGCGCGGACGGTGATGCGCTTGATGCCTTCGATGAAGAAATCAGCGAAAGCGGCGTGGGCGCCATCGGTCTCAACGGAACGCTGCCAGACATTGAAGGGCTCTGTCCATCCGTAGAGGATGTTGCCGAAACCACGGCTCAGTTTGCGGCTCCAATTGTAATGATGACCGGGAGGAG
>DASWXG010000629.1:0-4984 GCA_036405615.1 Prosthecobacter sp.
GGTCCACTCCATGCCGCTTTCCACCCACTCGGCGCGCCACTGACCATAGCTGATCTCGTCATCGTCGTCGCTCACCCCGAACTGAAAGCCGCAAGCCGGGCAGATTTCATAACTCGGCCCGCCCGAAGCGCTCCGGGGGGGCTCGGCCAGTTTGTTGAATCCGCAAACCGGACAGCTGTGCGAGGACGTCTTGGATTTCATAAGAACAGGAGAATCGAATCGTGAGTCAGAAAGGCAGCTCCGTCGCTTTGATGGGCCGTCCCGGCTGCCGCTGCCAGTAAGCGGGATTTCCAGGGCGGAAATAGGTCTTGGTTTTTCCGGCCCGGTTGTAAGCCGCGAAATCCCTGGTTTTTGAATCAAAAACCCGCAGCGTGCTGTCATCGTCATCCCATTTCATCAGCAGCTCACCGGCTTTCGCCCGTTGCAAAAAGCGCCACGCCCCGGCCGCATAGTCATCGGCGGACTTGCTTTGAAAGTCTGCACCGTGACGCACAAAATGATCCTGCAGAGAGTCCATGCGCCCCCAGGTTTGGTGGGTGGGCGGGGCGCGGGCTTGAGTGACGGGCCTAACTTCAGATGCAGGGCTTTTCTTTTCTGCGGAGAAAACACCGGTCACCTTCTCCAGCAAAGACTTCCGTGCAGGCGCGGCAGCCGGTGGTGGTGGAGGTTGCGCAGCGGTGGCAGGCCCCGTCTTAAACTGGCCATCAAAGAACAGCACTTTGGCGCTGCCCAGGCTGTATTCATAGTCCGCACCCGCTTTCAGGTTATTCAGGACCACCTCATGCGTGGCTGTCACAGCCCCTTCCACCTTGCTCCTCTGCTCAGCCGCAACACCGGCCACTCCATAAACAAGCCGGGTACGGCAGGCAACGTCCGTCTTCCAGCGCAGCGTCACCTCCTGGCCGCTGACTGAGACGTCCGGCTTGCCGACCAATTCCACAGCCATGGCCGGGAAAACCGTCCAGGCCACTACCCATGCCAGCATCCGCAGGAACTGATTCATGGTTGAAGTAAGGCTTAGCCTACGCGGTCTGGCAAGCGCCGTTGTCCCATGGCATCCCACCCCAGCATTTGCAGTTGAGTTCTCCGGCGCGTGCAGCCTGAATAGAGGATGATCTCCGCCCTGCCCGGTCTCCGGTGTGTCCCTCTCCTGGCAAAATGGGTCGGCACCCTGATCCTCGACGGGATGTATCCCCGGGTATGCTGTCACTGCGACGCGCTTCTGGAGCAGGCGCCTGACGGCCAGCATGCGGAGGTGAAGGCCCCGTCACACCTGTGGTTTTGTCCCGCCTGCCAGGAAGATCTGGCCGCCATAGCTGCCCCCTACTGTTCCGCCTGCGGAGAACCTTTTGAAGGAGCCATGGACCGGGAGTTCCGTTGTTCCAACTGCACGGGCCGCCGCCTCCACCTGGACTTTGCACTGGCCGGATACAAGATCACGGGTGCTGTCCGGGAGGTGGTGCACCACTACAAGTACGGCCGGAAACTCGCCCTGAGAGCCCCCCTGGCAGATATGCTGATGGAGACGTTTCAAGACCCGCGGCTGGCCTCTGAAAACCTGCGGGAGTGGCTGCTGGTCCCCGTACCTCTGCATGCCACACGCCAGATGTGGCGGGGCTTCAACCAAAGCTGGGAGCTATGCCGCCAAGTCTCCCGGCTGACCGGCATCCCCGCTGCCAATGTCCTGAAACGCCGGTACCGGACTCCGGCCCAGGCCCACCTCCGCCGTGGCCAGCGTCTCAAAAACCTGAAAGGTGCCTTTGCACTCCGCAGGAACTGGCTCAGGAAGCCCCGCCTAGACCTGAAAGGCCGGAAAATACTCCTGGTGGACGATGTTTTGACGACGGGAGCGACTGCCAATGAATGTGCAAAAGTACTGAAGCGTGAGGCGGGTGCCGAAAAAGTGGTGGTGATTACCGCAGCCCGTGGTTAGTATCCGCCCCACGTCCGGCTGCCGCCGGGCCTTTGTTCCCCGCCCGAGATCCGTCTCTGGCACTCCTGCGGTAGCCATCCGGGGAGAGGCAACGGCCTGAGGCGAAGGATGTCTGACAGACACATCACCTATGGGATTTTTCAAAAAGCGCACTGTTAACGAACTCGGAGAAAAGAAGCAGGACATGCCTGAAGGCTTGTGGACCAAGTGTCCCTCCTGCGGCGAAAGCCTCTTTGAACAGACACTAGCCCGCAATCTCCGCGTCTGCACCAACTGCGGTTATCATTTCACCATCAGCAGCGGCGAACGCATCGCCAGCCTGGTGGATGAAGACAGCTTTCAGGAAATGGACCTGCAGCTGGACTCCGTGGACGCCCTCGGCTTCAAGGGTTACGTGGACAAGGTCAAGGCCTACCAGAACAAGACCGGCTTGCAGGAAGCCGTGGTAACCGGCCGCGCCAACATTGAGGGCATCCCTGTGCTGCTTGCCATCATGGACTTCCGCTTCCTGGGTGCCAGCATGGGCAGCGTGGTGGGCGAAAAGATCACCCGTGCCATTGAGACCGCCACGGCGGAAGGCAAGGCGGTCATCGTCTTTTCTGCTTCCGGCGGTGCGCGCATGCACGAAGGCATCCTCAGCCTCATGCAGATGGCCAAGACCAGCGGTGCCCTGGCCCGCCATGCCGAGGCCAAACTGCCTTATCTTTCCGTCCTGACCCATCCTACCACCGGCGGAGTCACGGCCAGCTTTGCCACCCTGGGCGACGTCATCATTGCCGAGCCCAAGTGCATGATCGGTTTTGCCGGACCGCGTGTGGTGAAAGAGACAACTCATGCCGATCTGCCTCCAGGTTTCCAGACCGCTGAGTTCATGAAGCAGCACGGTCTGGTGGACATGATCGTCGAGCGCAAAGACATGCGTGGCAAGATCGCCGGGCTGCTCCGCTACATCAGCAAAGCGCAGGCGGCCTGATTTCGAGTTTTACCCCTCTTTTGCTGGCGTGCCCCTCACCGGGCACGCCTTCTTTAGGCCTGCCTAGGGATCCAGGAAATCCCCTTGAATAAGCCGGGGGTGGAAACAGTTTAAAGACGGTCCACGTTTCCTTTCTCATGACACTGAAGAGCCGCCCCCTGTTTCTTGTCGCCCTGCTAGGCACCCTGGTTTCCGCCCGTGCAGACGTGGTGGTGGATGTGGACACCTTTGGCCAGAGCCTGGGGGGCTGGATGGCGCGCAAGGGCAAGGCCGCCGAGTATGAGATCTCCGAGGCGGGCTACCGCACCTACCAGCCGGAAGTGTCCCCTTCCCCAGACGGCGGCATCTTCGTTTCGGTCCGTATTGATCACCGCCGGGGTTTCTTTGCCTCCGATGACCATGCGAGCCTCGAGCTGAGCTTTGCCCCGGACGGCACTCTGGTTTCTGCCCAGAGCAGCCTCGCCTTGCAAGGCCGTACCATCAGCAGCGAACTGATCAAAGGCGGGGCCTCAGCATCCACCTCCGTCGCCGCGCCACAGATTGACCGTGCGGTGAAAGTCGGCACCGATCTCGTCGCCGATCTCACTTCCAAACTTCTGCGAGAGAAGATCGTAGAGCCGGGACGGGTATCTTTCCCGGCCGCCATCCGCCATAACTACAATTTGTTATACAAGGCGGTCAAATACAAGAGCGACAGCCAGCCGCAAACACCGGCTGCACCTCCTCAGGATACAGCAGGGATTCCGGTTGCGGCGACGCCTCCAGCCACACCCTCCGCTCCTTCATCGCAACCGCCCCAGTCATCCCCTCCCGCCAGCGGTCAGCCTGCCCAGCCATCCGCCCCAGCTGGCACCGCACCCGCAGCGAATGCCCCAGCCCCCGCATCTTCCCCCACCAAGCCTGCTGACAACAGCCCGCTGGTTCCCACCCGGAAGGCAGATGCCCCAGCCCCAGCCCCGGCCAAGGCCCCTGCTGCCCAGCCACCGGCAGCCCCACCGCCTGCGGCCCCGCCCACCACCACTTCCTCGCCCGCAACCGGCAGCAAGCCCATCCCGCTGCCTGACATCAAGGCTTACAACCCCAGCGGAGCGCCCAGCACTCCCCTTCCCAACACCCCTGCCAAGGAAAAATCCCTGCTCATGCAGCATGGTGGCGAAGTGCTGAAACTCGCCCGGGACGTGGTGAAGACAGCGGGCGAGCAGTAACTCAGTCCGCAGCACTGCCGTTAAGGGGGCTTACACCGCCACTACTCCGGCAAGTCCTCGCCCTTGGTTTCCGGCAGGAAAGCCAGGAACACCAGGCCAAGCAGGAAAAACCCGCCCAGGCAGGTGATCGCAAGCCGGAGATCCAGCTCCGCCTTCATGAATGCGGACAGCCAGATCAATACCGGAGCAGCCAGGATGCGCCCCGTATTGAAACAAAAGCCGGCACCAGTCGCCCGCAAGTGGGTGGGAAAAAGCTCCGGGAAATAAACGGCGTAACCTGCATGGATGCCCTGGGCGAAAAAGCCAAAGACGGGCAACAGGCAGAGGAGCAAACCGTAACTCATCATGCTGGAGGGCAGCCAGCAGACCACCGGAGTCATGACTAGCGCCGCCACGTGCATTACGGCAAAGGTGCGGCGTCTGCCCCAGCGTGCGCTCAGCGGGCCAAAGGCCAGCATGCCCAATCCCGCCCCGGCTGTCTGAACATAACCAAAAGCAATGATGGACTTGCGGCTCCATTCAGGGTCTCCGAGCCGCTTCAGCAAATGCGCAGCCAGATCCTGGCCCGCCACCACGACGCCCCAGAAAGTCGCCAGTCCCACCATGGCCAGGCCCGCTCCGCAAATGGCCCGCCAGCGCCAGCGCGGGTTGCCTAACAAGTCAGAATAGCTCCCCAGCCGGTCAGCCTTGGTCACCTTGGCCTGCTTCCAGCTTTCCGGTTCACGGATGCTGATGCGCACCCACAGCACCAGCAAAGCAGGGATCACACCCAAAAGATAAGCGGTCCGCCACTGACTGCCCACGAACAAACCCGCCGCCGCAGCCAGCCACAAGCCAGCAACGCTTGAGGCGTGAAAAATGCCGCTGGCCCTT
>DASWXG010000630.1:0-3267 GCA_036405615.1 Prosthecobacter sp.
AGGACGCGACCGGCAAATAACGCACTCTTTTCTCCCTCGCTCCTGGCCGCACTCCGGCCGCTTCATTCATTTACATGCTTCGCTCCTGGCACGGTCTTTTCCTTATCTTTACCACGCTCCTGCTGTTGCTGGTGATGGTCACGGTTGTGCGCAGCGGCAAGCTGGTTGAAGAGGGCAGTGAACTGGTGGCGCATACGGACGAAGTCATCGGCGAATACCTGAAGCTTCGCGCGACCATCACCGAGGCGGAATCTTCCACTCGCGGTTTCGCCATGACCCGCATGCCGGAGTTTTTGGAGCCCTTGAAAAAAGCCTCTCCTTCCGCCCGGGTCTTGCTGGTGCGGTTGCAGAAACTCACCCGGGACAACACGGAGCAGCTCCAGCTGATGCGGGAGATTGAATCACTGGTCAATGAACGTCTGGGTTCCCTGCAAAAAGTTGCTGATCTGGCAGCTGCCAGCGATGCCGATCTGCCGCTGCGGGAGGATGTCGTGGGGGGGCTGCACACGATGCAGGAACTTCTGCAGAAGATAGACCAGGGGATATCCCGCGAACGGGAACTGCACGCGGGCCGAGAAACACAGCTCAATGACGTGCTGCAGACCATGAATGTGACTGGCATCGGCGGCAGCATCCTGGCCGTGCTGACGAGTCTGGCGAGCTTCGTCCTCCTGCAACGCAGTTCACAGTCCGCCTTGCGCACGGCAGAGCTCGAAGCCGAGAAGGAACGTGCCATTGAATCAGACGCCCAGAAGTCGCGCTTCCTGGCGAACATGAGCCACGAGATCCGCACACCCATGAATGCGATCATCGGCTTCGCCGACTTGCTGACGGGTCTGGTGCATGAACAGCGGGCCAGGGGGTATCTCCGCGCCATTCAGACCAGCGGACGCTCATTGCTGGACCTGATCAATGACATTCTGGACATCTCCCGCATCGAGGCCGGCAAGCTGGAACTGAGGCCTGAGTCTGCCAACATTCAGGAGATTGTTGAAGGCGTGGCGATGGTGGTCAAGAAGCAGGCTGAAGACAAAGGCCTGGCGTTGGAAACCAAAGTGGAGCGGCAGGTCCCCCGCATGCTCCAGGTGGATGCGCTGCGGGTCCGGCAGATCCTGCTGAATCTGGTCAGCAATGCCGTGAAGTTTACTCACAAGGGAAGAGTGAAGATCCATGTTTCGACACCTCAGGAGATGAAGCCGGACAGCCCGGCTTGTGATCTGAAGATCCAGGTGAGCGACACGGGCGTGGGCATTGCCCATGAAGACAGGGACCGCATCTTCTCCGCCTTTGAGCAGGTGAGCGGGCAGAGCCGCAGCGGCGCGCAGGGGACAGGGCTTGGTCTTAGCATCACCCGCCGTCTGGTGGAGCTCATGAACGGCAACATCACTGTCAGCAGTGAGCCGGGCAAAGGCAGCATCTTCACCGTTTCTCTGACCGGAGTGCCTTTGGCCGAAGAACCTGTGGATCCGCCCAGCGACCGCTCCGCCGTTTTCAACAATCTCCGCCAGGCCACCATCCTGGTGGTGGATGACAACGCCACCAACCGCGAACTGATCGCCGGATACATGCACGGCAGTCACCACGAGCTCCTGTTTGCCCAAGACGGCATGGAAGCTCTGGAGCTGGCGCGCAGTGCCAAGCCGGACGTCATCCTCATGGACATCCGCATGCCGAGAATGGACGGCAAGTGGGCGCGCCAGATCCTGCGGGAAGACGATCGTACTTCGGCCATTCCTGTCATTGCCCAGACAGCGTCCTCCATGCCGGAAGAGTCGGCACGGTTGAAGGAGATGTTTGACGGTTATCTCCGCAAGCCCTTCCACCAGCAGCAGCTTTACCGGGAGCTGGAAGGCGTGCTGGGGCATGCGACCATCCGTTTTACCACACCCCGTCCCCGTGTGCCTCAGGCGGAGGACTTTCCCACCACAGTCCTCGAATCTTTCGACTCCAGCACCACGGCTGCCTGGCCCGGGCTGGCACCCCAGCTCGAGGCCTGGGAAAAGGCGGATGTCTCCCGTTTTCTCGACACCTTTCCCATGCTGGAGATCGCCTCGTTCGGGCATCGTCTGCATCAGGAGGCTGCGCGTCATGACTGCCCGCCTCTCGCCCGTTACGCCAGCGCCCTTTTTGGCGCGGCCGAAGCCTTTGAACTGGACCAGGTAGAACGCCTCCTGCGCGACTACTCGGCCTTCTCCCGCCGCATTACCGGCACTTCCTCTCCCCAGTCCACATGATCGAAGACCCCCAAATTACCCATGTGGCAGGAGCGGCGCGAGGCGTCGTGCTTGTCGTGGATGACCAGATGCCCAACATTCAGGTGGTGGGCACGGTGCTTACCCGGGAGGGGTATGAAGTCATCCCAGCCACCAGTGGCGTGCAGGCATTGCAGCGTATCGCCGCCCGGCTGCCGGATCTTGTGCTGCTGGATGTGGTGATGCCGGAGATGGACGGGTTTGCCGTCTGCAAACGGCTGCGTGAACATCCGGACACGGCAGGCGTGCCGGTGATTTTTGTCTCAGCCGCCAACGACTCTGAAACCATTGTCCGGGGCCTGGAGGCAGGCGGGGTAGACTATATCACCAAGCCCTTCAACAAAGCGGAGCTTCTGGCCCGGGTGCGCACTCAGGTGGACCTCCAACGGGCGCGGGAAACAACCGCACGGATGCTGAAGGAGCGCGAAAGCATCGTCAGCATGGTGGCGCATGATTTGAAGAATCCGCTCGGTGCCATCCGCTTCAGCGCCCAGACCCTCATGGAGCTTCCGCCGGAAAAGGTGAGCACGGCCAGTGATCTCACCAACCACATCATCAGCACGTCGGACCAGATGCTGAAGTTCATTGACCGCTTTCTCAACAGCCGCGCACAGGAGGCGGAGCGTGAGAGGATGACCACCGTGCAGATCACCGCCGGTCAGATCCGCGAGATGTTCGAAAGCTGGTATTCCACCGCCAAGCGGAAGAACACCACGCTCTCCGTGGAGATGCCGGACGAACCTGCCGCGGCCGCAGGGGACATGTTCACGGTGAAACAGATCGTGGACAATCTGGTGAGCAATGCTGTGAAGTTTTCCCCTCTGGGCAGCCGCATCACCTGCCGCATCCAGTGTTTGGACGGGGCGCTGGGCATCGATATCGAGGATGAAGGCCCTGGCTTCACCGACAGCGATTTTGCCCGCGTGTTTCAGGATTACACCCGCCTGAGTGCCAGACCCACGGGTGGTGAATCTTCCACCGGCCTGGGCCTGGCCATTGCCAAGCGCGGCGCGGA
>DASWXG010000631.1:0-5994 GCA_036405615.1 Prosthecobacter sp.
AGCAGGCCTTCCAAGGCCCGGCCTTTGGCATCGTGGTCTGTCAGCTCCGAGGTGATCTGGCCGTTGATCTTGTGAACGAGATGATTGCCGCGCGCAATGACGGTGTATTCGTTCCATTGTGAAACATCCACCTTCACCGGGTCATGTTCGGCCACCAGCCAGCGGTTTCCCTCGGGGTCCAGAACGACGTCTTTTCCATTCAGTCCAAAAATGCCCCGGCCCTTTTCTTCATAAGTCATGCCGGTGTGCTCGACAGCCGGATGAATGTCAATCTGGTACCCGGTGATGCCCCAGGGGCCGGCCTCAGGCAGGGCGCGGCTGCGGTATTGAATGCCGGAGTTGTTGTCCCCAGCCACCCGCACTGTCGCCCGCAGTTCGAAGTCCTTCACCGTGCCGTTTTTCCAAATAAGGAAGGTATTGTTGACCGGGCTTTCAGGTCCCGTGCAGGTGCCGGTGATCAGGCCGTCCTGCACCGTCCACAGCTTCGGGTCTCCATCCCAGCCTTCCAGGGTCTTTCCATCGAACAGAACCTTGAATTCACCCGGACTTTCTGCCCGGAGCATTGGCGCAGACAGACCCAGGGCGACTAACAGTAAGCATGACAAAACTTTCATAAGGGGCAGAAACAGGCTCTGTGAACGCTGCTTCGTCCAGCTTCTGTGCAGAAAAATAAAAGCGGCGGACCTTTCCAGATCCGCCGCCAGTCAGGGAGATGCGTGAACTGTCTTTAAAAGAACCTGTTCACGCTAAGACCCGCGATCAATTTTCATCATCGTCATCCACGTCATCTTCGTCCACCACCACGCGGCGGATGATGCGGGTTTCGCCCTGGGGTGCGTATTCGACACGCACCGGCACGCCCACACGGACACGGGCCTGCACCTGTTCAGGGGTCAGCACCACACCGGCACGGTTGGCATAGACCACGTTGGTGCCGTAAGTGTAGGTGATGGGACCCGAAGTTTCCTTCACGATGAAGGTCGAGCCAGGGCTGTACTCATGCAGGGTACCGCTGCTGGTGGTGTAGGTCGTGGTGGTTGTGGCGGTCTGGGCATTCAGGGTCGCGACGGCCATGAAGGCGGTCGCAATGCAAATGAGCAGTTGTTTCATGGGATTAGGAGAGTTTGAGTTTTTGCGAGAGGCGGGCGCAGAGCCGCAACCTCCTTCACTTAGCGCTTCGCTGTCTTTCCATGGGGTGGTTCCCAAAAAATTGCCTCTCCCAGGGAGCAAAGACTCTCTTCAGGCGTACTGCATGCCCCGCAGGGGAGGCGGAGGCCGCTCCAAAGAAAGTGTGCCAGTCACCCGCTGAATTCTGGCATTTTTCGCGGTACTGCCCATCATCACGCTTTCACACCCTCATGACCACCACCCGCAAGACCCCTGAAGAACTGCGCTCCTGGCGCTGGTACGGCCGCGACGAACTCCGCTCTTTTGGACACCGCTCCCGGGCGAAACAGGCGGGCTGGGGTGCTGAGGACTACGTGGGCAAACCCGTGATCGGCATCCTGAACACGTGGTCGGAACAGAACTCCTGTCACATGCACCTGAAACTGACCGCCGACGGCGTGCGGCGGGGCATCCTCCAGGCAGGCGGTCACCCCATGGAAATTCCGGTGCTGTCCGCTGGCGAAATGCTGACCAAACCCACGGCCATGTTTCACCGTAACCTGCTGGCCCTGGAGACGGAAGAAGTCCTGCGTGGAAACCCCCTGGATGGCGCGGTGCTGCTGGGCGGATGTGACAAGTCCACCCCGGGCCTGCTGATGGGTGCTTTCAGCATGGACATCCCGGTCATCTACATGCCCTGCGGCCCGATGATCAAAGGCAACTGGCGCGGCGAAACCCTCGGCTCCGGCAGCGATGTCTGGAAATACTGGGACGAAAAACGCGCTGGCAACCTCAGCTGGGAGCAGTGGTGCGAAATCGAAGACGGCATCGCCCGCAGCCCCGGCCACTGCATGACCATGGGCACGGCCTCCACCCTCACCGCCCTGGCCGAGACTATGGGACTGGTGATCCCCGGTGCCTCCTCCGTGCCTGCTGTGGACAGCGCCCACGTGCGCCTCGCCGCTGCCGCCGGAAGGCAGATCGTGGAGAACGTCTGGGCCGACCTGAAACCCTCAACCATCGTCACCGAACGTTCCTTTGAAAACGCCATCGCTGTGGACATGGCCCTGGGTGGCAGCACCAACGCCATCGTCCATCTCGTGGCCATGGCAGGCCGCTTGGGCATCAAACTTCCCCTGGAGAAATTCGACGAAATCAGCCGCCGCATTCCGCTGCTGGCCAACATGCGCCCGGCTGGCAAATACTTGATGGATGAGTTCTTCACCGCTGGCGGCTTGCGGGCCTTGCTCAACGGCATGCGTGAGATGCTGCACACGGATGTGCTGACCATCACCGGCAAGACGCTGGGTGAAAACGTGGAAGGCTGCGAGATCTACAACCCCGACGTGATCCGCACGGCGGCAAACCCCATCCAGCCCGATGGCGGCACCGCCATCCTGCGCGGCAATCTTTGCCCGGACGGAGCCGTCATCAAGCACGCCGCCGCGACACCGGAACTCTGCCAGCACACCGGTCCCGCGCTGGTCTTCGACAGCTATCCGGAGATGAAAGCGCAGATTGACAACATGGAGCTGAAGGTCACCAAAGACACGGTGCTCATCCTCCGCAACGCCGGTCCGGTGGGAGCTCCCGGCATGCCCGAGTGGGGCCAGCTGCCCATCCCGAAAAAGCTCATCCTGCAAGGCATCCGCGACATGGTGCGCCTCTCCGACTGCCGCATGAGCGGCACCAGCTACGGCGCCTGCGCCTTGCACATCGCCCCGGAAAGCGCCGTGGGCGGTCCTCTGGCACTGGTGAAAAACGGCGACCTCATCGAACTGGATGTGCCTAACCGGAAGTTGCACCTACATGTGAGCGACGACGAACTGGCACGCCGCAAAGCCGAGTGGAAACCCGCCCCGCCACGTTACCATCGCGGCTATGCCAAGCTCTTTGTCGAACACGTGACACAGGCGAACGAAGGCGCGGATTTCGACTTCCTCCAGCACCACCCTGAAGGCGTGCCGGAACCCGAGATTTATTAAGGACAGCGCCGGAGCCTTCTGTTTGTTTCATCTCCCGGGGATGACAGACGGCATCCGGCGGCTATGCTTGCCCGCTCATGTCCCAGTCTGCCCCCCTTGTCATTCTGCTTGTCCTGACCGCCGCAGGTGCAGGCGTGGGGCTGTTTTTTTCACCGCGGCCGCCTGAACAAGCGGCAGTCCCCTCCCCCGCAGTTGGCCAGCCTGCGAAGACAGCGCCCGCCTCCACCCCTGTTCCGATCGCGGTGCCTCTACAGCCGCCGCCGGAGGACACTCTAAAGCTCCCGGACTTTCCGCAGCCCCAGGAAACGGCTTCCATTCTTCCCCCTGTGGCGGGGAACACCGGGGCGGACGGCGACAAGAACGGCCAGATCCGTCTGCTGGAAGGCCAGGTGGAATACCTGCAGGGCCAGGTTTATGCCTTGCAGGAGGAAAACGCCAAACTTCTGCAAAAACTCGGCACGCTCGGCATGAAGGGTGTGCCGAAGGTGGAGATGCCGATGGAAGATGACGATCCGCCCGACTTTGTCGGCATGGGCATTGAGTTGATGAAATTCCGCAAACTCCAAGCACTGCCAGTGCCAACCACCGGAGTGACCCAGGCCGAAGTGGAAAAAGCCATCCTGACCTGGCTGAGAAAACTCCAGCCGGAGGATCAGGGGCCCCGCTTCGCCCTGGCTCTGAACGCCCTCGGCTGGATTGACAAGCCCGTGGACCCGCTGCCGGTGCAAGCCGCTCTCTGGGCGCGCCAGCTTGGCGGGTGGTATGACGAAACCTCGGGCACTCTCCTCGTCACGGACAAAAATCCTGTCCCGGGGGCACCCGCACCGGACCGCCCCTTGGCCCTCGCTTTCGGCCAGCTTTTGCGCGAATACGGCAGCACTCTTTTCCCCGAACGTCCCAGTCCCCTGACCACGGACGAGCGGCTGGCCCGCGAGTGCCTCATCGCAGGCGACGCCGGATTGACACGCTTTTTGTTCAGCTTGCAAAACCCTGAGGCGGCCCCGGCCAGCGACCTGCCCGCAGAAGACCCGGACCACCCGCTCAACGAAGTCCAGGCTCCCGTGTTCCTGCGAGAGCTTTCCATGTTCCCCTTCCGGCCCGGTTTTGAGTTTGCCCAGAGCCTGCACAGCGCCGGCGACTTTGCCCAGCTCAATGCCGCTTACTCCCGCCCACCCCAGGACTGTGGCGAAATCATCGAAGTGGAACGTTACCTGGAGAACCGGCAGCTCCCCTCCTCCCGGCCGGAGTTTGCCCAGACCAAAGTCGGCGACATCAGCCCCTACTGGGACGACAGTGTCGGCCGCTTCGCCATCTTCACGGTGCTGCGCACTTACAACAGCGATGAAGATGCCGGCCAGGCAGCACGCGGCTGGCAGTCAGACCGGCTCCTCGCCTACGCCGCCCCCGATCACCCGCGTGATCACGCCGCGTGGCAGACCCAGTGGTTAGGCAAAGAGCAAGCCGGCAGGTTTTTCAGCGCCATGCGCAACTGGCTGGACCAGCGCTACGATGTGGCTCTGGCCAAAGACACTCCGGAGGAAGTGGCCCTGAGCGCCCAGGGCAGGCACATCCGTCTCCTGCGCAACCGCAACGGCCAGGGTGTCCTGCTGCTGGATGCCGCCACGGAAGACTTTGCCAGCCGCCTGCACACCACGTTGGAATCTTCTTCCCCTGCCCCAAAAGCCCCATGACCGTCGCCCGCCAAGTTCTCTACTCCGGCCGTGTTCAGGGCGTGGGGTTTCGTTATTCTGTGAAGCAGATCGCCGCCGGCTATGAAGTGACGGGAACCGTTCAAAACCTGCCTGATGGGCGGGTCCAGCTCCAGGCCATGTCCCACGATTCCGAGGAACTGGCAGGATTTCTCGCCGCCATTGACGAAAGCAACCTCGGTTCCCTCATCAAAGAGCGCGAAGTCTCCAGCATCCCGCCGCTAACCGGCCGGCGTGGCTTCAGCATTGTTTCGTAGCAGGGTGCGAGGTGAACACGGTTAGGAGGTGGCAGCCAACAGCGTGAAGAGCCATCACACCGTCCGCCCGCGAATTGCCCGTCCCAGATAGCGGAGGTATTCGGGGTGCTGTTTGAGGAGCTCGGCGAGTGCGGTACGCTCGCGGGCATCGGCATTGCCTGAAGCGAACGTATCAAGACGGGCCATGACCTCGGGTGGAGGGTCGCCTGCGTCGTGGCCTTCGACATCGGGAAGCAAGCGGCGGAGAAAGCCGGTGAGGATGGCGAGGTCCTGTTCAGGAGCAGCGTTCATAGACAAGGGAAAGGGATCAAGGGTTGCAAGAAGAGGAGGCGTGACAGCGCGTGGTGGTTTTCAAAAAGCAGATGCGCGGATTCTGAAAACTTGCAGAGAAAGTTTGGGCAAAGTGAATCCATCACCGAGGAACAAGCTCGGATCGGTTGCCATTCATCCAGGCTACTCCGAAGGCCCCAGGATGGCTTCGGCACCTTCGCCGCAGGCTTCCAAGAGATCCTGCCAAGAGATTTGCAGCGTAGGTTCGCGTTCCGCCAAATAGGCAAGGGTGGCCGAGCGGATCTGCTCCATCGCCTCAGTTTTTTTGCGTGAAATGGTGCCCTCGTGGCAGCCGCCCCAGAGCAGACAGAGATCGCGCTGTTTGACCTCCTGAAGCAAGGAAAGGCGCAGCACCAGCAGGGCCTCTGCATCGGTGTGTCGCAGGCCGTGCAGCAGGGCATCTCGCAGAAGCTCGGCGAGAAGGGATTCCGGAAGGGCCGGACTTTCATCCCGCGCCAGGGATTCCAGCGGATCTCCGGCAGAGCCGTCTTCCCCGGCAAGGTTGGTGGCAGGGACCATGCGGCGATGCTTGCGCAGGTATTCCAGCCAGGCATTGGCGGCGGCGGTGCGAACAAAGCAGGCCAGCGGTCCGCTGCCGCTGTAAGC
>DASWXG010000632.1:0-5913 GCA_036405615.1 Prosthecobacter sp.
CAGCGCACCCAAAGGGCCCGTGAAGTCCGCCACGATCACGGGCGCACTCAATTTCAAAGGCACTGTGACCCTGCGGCTGGGTGGAGAAGCCGTAGGCTTTGCCGTCGTGCTTCAAGGCATGGGCACAGGCGTTGCCAAACCGAAGTTACTGACCGGCAACGTCCAGACGATCATGCTGGCCACCGTCAAAACCACCGGCCTTCATGGCGAGTTTGGCGGCCCCGGGCAGGAAGACTTTGCCGAGGGTTCCTTCTCCACCACGGCTCCCGTCCTGGTCGAATATCTGAATGTCACGTTCCCTGGCTTCTAGAGCACCAGGTCTCATCTTGCCGCATGGCAACTGACCTGGCAGACAGCGAGATAAAATGGCCGCCTCTGACTAACAAACGATGCGGCCAAATAAGACCATGGCCCGTCCAGGCCGCCATCCCCGGGACTTGGCAGCCCGCTCTTTGAAGTTTCCCGCCGCCCGTTGAACACCTTCACATCTATCAAGGACTGGTGTGACCGTCGGGCGAATAGGAAACTTGGAAGCCGGAGTTCTGAACGAGGTGCCACCAGCAGCCGTTCTGCGCCTCCGGAAGATAGACATATTCGGCCAGCCGTTTACGGCCTGACACCTGCAAATCCGCATGGCCGTCACCATTCAGGTCCGGAAACCGCACATCCATATGCCAGCCCCCGACCCAAGGGCCCTCCTGCCAGACCCCGTTTTCCAGAAACGTGAACTGAACAGCGGCCCATGATCCGCTTTGCCCATAGCTGAACTCATAACGGATGCCTGGAGGGTGCACCCACCGCCAGGCCCAGAAACCAGCCCCGGCTGGCAAGCCCAAGGAGAGGCCCGCAGCCGCCAGCAGCCACAGAACCCGCCAGTGCTGCTGTTTTCTCATCCGAACCAGGCTGCGCAAGGCCCAGACAGCCAAGAACAACAGTACGGGAATGCCGCCCAAACTGAGCCATACCCAGCCTTCGGAGGAAGCCGTCCCCAGGCCCACTGATAGGGCCCAGCACATGGCCGAAAGCGTGAAGAGGATGAGCGCCTTGGGATATCTGGCCATGTGCCTGGATGATGGCCGTCCTCAAGAACCCGGCAAGCACGAGGCTTTGAAAAAACGCGGACCTGCCTCAGGCAAACAGCTTCGGCAGTTCAAACTGGCGAACCCGCTCAAACGCATGTCCCAAACTCAACAAAGCCCTTTCCGACCAGGCGGGCCCGACAAAGGAGAGGCCTACCGGAAGGTCGTTGACCATCCCCATAGGCACGGTGAGATGCGGGTGGCCAGCCACCGCAGGCAAAGTGCTAAAAGTCCGCATGCGCGCGTCCCCCAGTCCCAGATCAATCCGCCCTGCGGGGTCATTCGTGGGACAGATGAAGGCATCCAGGCGCTGGTTTTGCAACACGGCATCCAGTCCTTCCGGCCCTGCCAGCCGACGGGCGAGCGTCCTCAACTCTTCAGCCTTTAACAGGTGTTCCGGCGTAAACCGGCCTTCAGCCTCGATGAAGAACTCCTGGTTAAAGTGTGGCATTTCCTGCAACTTGAATTCCTCGTCGTAAGCGATCAGTTCGGCAAGCGATCTCACCACCGCACCGCGGCCTTCCAGATACCGGTTCAGATCCTGGCGGAATTCCGTGAGCAAGGCCGCCCAGGCGGCTGAACCTGCCTCGCGATGATTAGGCACGGTCACATCTTCCACCAGCACAGCGCCAGCATCTGCGAGAACCTTCAAGGTGCGATCAAACAGCTTTTTAACGCCACGGTGGACCCCGGCAAACGAACGGAGGATGCCCAGCCTCTTGCCCTGCAAAGAAGCCTCGTCCAAACCAAAAGTGTAATCTGCCTCAGCTTTCGCCTGAAGGGTAAACTCGTCTGCCGGATCCTTCCCGGCCAGCACGTTCAGCAGCATGGCCGCGTCTTTCACCGTCCGCGTCAGCGGACCTGCGGTGTCCTGCCAGCGGCTGATGGGAATGATGCCGCTCCGGCTCACCAGACCCACGGTGGGTTTGAGCCCCACAATGCCGCAAGCGGCCGCAGGACTCACAATGGAACCGTTCGTTTCCGTGCCAATGGCAGCCGGGCACAGTCCTGCTGCCACGGCCACCGCCGAGCCGCTGCTGGAACCGCTGGCACTGCAGGCTGTGTTGTGGGGGTTCACCGTCAGACCGCCCCGTGCGCTCCAGCCGCTGGTGGAATTTGGCGAGCGGATGTTGGCCCATTCGCTGAGATTGGCTTTGCCCAAAATAACGGCCCCAGCCTGACGAAGGCGGGTGACCACAAAAGCATCCTGCCCCGGTTTGCGCGCACCCAGCAAGGCCAGGGAACCGGCCGTGGTCTCCATGGCATCCGCAGTTTCGATGTTATCCTTGATCAGCACCGGCACCCCGTGCAGCACTCCCTGGCCAGCAGGTGTCCACACGTCCGGATTTAACTCCATCACCGCCCGCAGGCGCGGACCGCTCTGGTCAAGAGCCGCAATGCGGGCGAGGTAGTGGTCCAGAACCTGGCTGGCTTCCACCTCCCCCTTTTGCAGCCGTGACGCCAGATCTTCCACCGTGAAGCTTTCCCCCCCGGCCAAAGGCTGGGTTTTAGGACGGCCACGGCAGCCCGCCAGGAGCGCCATGCTGGAACCAAGGAAAAAGCGCCGTTTCATGGAAGGGATTCCCTCAGCATGCCAGGAAAAGCCGTCGGCCGTCAATGTCCGAGAAAGTGGAATCTCCGAGGCCGGCCCGGACTGCACCGGCACCTCATGATCACTCTTTCAAGCCGCCGATCTTGCAGCCCTGAGCCTCGGGCTGGGGCACCACCACCGGTTTGCCCGCCAAAACGGCCTCCAGGGCATCGCGCAAGTCCTGGGTGGAAGCGGCACGCTGCCGTTTGGTGGGTCCCAGGTAGAGGTCATTGATGCGACCTTTATAGAGCACCTCACCGGAAGGTGACAGCACCACAGCTTCCGGTGTGATCCTGGCATGCACCCGGGCGGCCAGCTTTTGCTCTTTGTCCACCAGGACGCTGGCGGTCACTTTGTTCATATCCGCATGCTGAAGGGCCACCTCGGGAGTGATTTCGGAATCTGAGTGAACGAGGTGGACCACCGCCCGGTCTGCGTACTCCGCCGCGATGGCGTTGATTTCGGGCATAAAAGGCCGGGTGGTGGAGCAGAACGGGGAGACGAAAAAGAGAACGACTGCTTTCTTGTCCCCGGCGGCGAGAGCGGGATGCATTTTCCCGTCGGTTCCCTGGAGTTCCAGCGGGGGTTCTGCGCCGAAAAGGCTGAATGCGGCCAGCACAGGCAGGAAGATGGACAGGGAGACTTTCATGGCAGTCAAAAACGGTGGGACCTCAGGCCAGTCTTTCCCAAATACCCCAAGGAGGGAAGCCGGTTCTTCACCCGCACTTTCCGCTGACACGCTCTGAACCACTTGCCGGATGCCTAAAACCCTCTCCGCCCGGCCCGTCCCTGGGGAGGCATAACCGCCAGTTGACGCCCCCCCTTCCCTGGACTATGCAGAAAATGTCCCATCGCGCCTCCCGGTGCGGAGGGAAATCGCAAATCCCACTCTCACACACAAATGGTCAAAATCGGCATCAATGGTTTCGGGCGCATCGGCCGCCTCGTGTTTCGCGCAATCTGTGATCAGGGCCTCCTGGGCAAGGAGATCGAAGTCGTCGCCGTCAACGACCTCGTGCCTGCTGACAACCTGGCCTACCTGGTGAAGTATGACTCCACGCAGGGCAAGGCCAAGGAAGAAGTTTCCTCCAAGAAGAGCAGCCCAGAGCTGGCTGAAGACGACATCCTGGTGGTGGACGGCCACGAGATCAAGTGCCTGGCCGTGCGTGCGGGTCCTTCCGCCCTGCCATGGAAAGAACTCGGCGTGGACATCGTCATCGAGTCCACCGGCCTCTTCACTGAGCGCAGCAAGGCCCAGGGCCACATCGACGCCGGTGCCAAGAAGGTCATCATTTCCGCTCCTGGCAAGGAAGAAGACATCACCATCGTCATGGGCGTGAACCATGAGAAGTATGATGCCTCCAAGCACCACGTCATCTCCAACGCTTCCTGCACCACCAACTGCCTGGCCCCGGTCGTGCACGTGCTGCTGAAGGAAGGTTTCGGCGTCGCCGAAGGCCTCATGACCACCATCCACAGCTACACCGCCACCCAGAAAACGGTGGACGGCCCAAGCGCCAAGGATTGGAAGGGCGGCCGCAGCGCAGCCATCAACATCATCCCAAGCAGCACCGGCGCAGCCAAGGCTGTGGGTCTGGCCATCCCAGAAGTGAAGGGCAAGCTGACCGGCATGTCCTTCCGCGTGCCAACCCCAACCGTCTCTGTCGTTGACCTCACCGTCAAGACTGAGAAGGAAACCAGCTATGCGGAGATCTCCGCTGCCATGAAGAAGGCCAGCGAAACTTACCTCAAGGGCATCCTGGGCTGGACCAAGGACGAAGTGGTGAGCACCGACTTCATCCACGACCAGAGCAGCTCCGTCTTCGACGCCGGTTCCGGCATCGAGCTGAATAGCAAGTTCTTCAAGCTGGTCAGCTGGTACGACAACGAGTGGGGCTACTCCAACCGAGTCGTTGACCTGGTGAAATACATCGTGAGCAAAGGCCTGTAATTCGCAAGAACACAGCACCCCTTTAAAACCCCTTTGGGCCGGCTCGCGAGAGCCGGCCCTTTTTGTTTCGCTCTTTCATTCCAAACACACACACCCTGCTCAATTCCATTCCCATGAACACAAACGCCAATCCTGACAAGCACCACAACAGCCATCAACTCCGCCGCTTCGGCCCCTCCGCCATGTTACCGGTTCCCATATCCTAGTCTCCGCTCCCCCGTCGCGCGTCCGGTGAATCGCGCACCCACCATGCCCTTGCATCTCCCGCAACTTCGCGAACTCCCCCGGCCCTTCTGGATTCTGATCGGGGCCACCTTTGTCAACCGGTTCGGCCTCTTTGTCTGGCCGTTCCTCACCATCTTCATCACCCGCAACGGCAACACCGCCGCCCAAGCCGGGTATGCAGTGGCCGCCTACTCCGCAGGCTCCTTCGGCGCAGCCATTCTCGGCGGCTGGCTGGCGGACCGTCTGGGCCGCAACATCTCCCTTGCCATGGCCTCTTTGGGCAGCGCTGTGTGCATGCTCACCATGTCCCAGGCCAGTGACTGGCGCACACTTGCGGTCATTGCCTTTGCCACAGGCCTGATTGGAGAATCCGGCCAGCCCGCAGGCAATGCCTTGATCCAGGACCTTGTGCCTCCCGAAAAGCGGGTGCTGGCTTTTGCGATCAACCGCTTTGCCATCAATCTGGGATGGTCGTTCGGCCCCGCAGTCGCAGGCCTGCTGGCAGAGAGTTCCTTCTTCTGGCTCTTCATTGTGGATGCCGCATCCTCCGCTTTCTTCGGCATCATTGCCTGGACCCACTTGCCCGCCGGACGAAAGACCGAAGCGCACCTTGCAGGCTGGAGACCTGCCCTGGCATCCATCCGGCAGAATCCGCCCTTCCTTGCGCTGGCAGCCTCCTGCCTCTGCGTGGCCTGGATTTTCCGGCAAAGCTCCACCAGCTTCCCCCTGCACTTTGAGCGCAGCGGCCTGCCGATGAGCTGGTGCGGCCTGGTTCTGGCCATGAACGGCGTCATGATCTGCCTGCTGGAAATCCCCCTGACTTCTTTCACCCGCCTCTGGCCGGTCCGGATGATGCTGGGTTTGGGCTACCTGCTCATGAGCAGCAGCTTCCTTCTCCTTCTCGGTCACGGCAGCATCGCGGCTTTCACTGCCACGATGGTCCTGTTCACCATCGGGGAAATGTGCGCCTTCTCCCGGCAGCAGGCCTATGCAGCCAGTCTGGCTCCTGATGAAATGCGGGGGCGCTATGCAGGCTTCCTCGGCTTCTCCTGGGCAGCGGGAGGCAT
>DASWXG010000633.1:0-2573 GCA_036405615.1 Prosthecobacter sp.
CCCCAGATCAGCAAGGCAAAGGCGGGGATGAGCAGGGCATTTTCCAGCATCCAGTCCTGGCGGTAATGGGGGCGGATAGCGAGGGCGCTCCACCAGACGGCAAACACAGTGAGCAACAGAGCGGCATACCGGTCATAGGTGAGCTTCATGGTAGGATGGCTGGTGACTATGAAACCAAAAGCAGGGCTGCTTTGTCTATTCGAATCCGGAGCGGCGGATGCGGGCAACAGCGCAAGAGCTTCCTTTCCCGGCACGTTGCTGTGAGATGTTATCCCGTTTCCTTTTGACGAGTGTTTTACTGCCGCTGGCTTTGTGTTCTTCCCACACCCAGGCCCAGACGGTTGCGGGTGCTGCGGTGGCTCCCGGCTGGCAGCCGGAGGTGCAGGAGATCCAGATCCGCAGCACGGCCGACCAGAGTGAGCAGCCTGCGCTCACGTGGTCACCGGCTGAAAAGGAGGCGCGGCCCTTGCTGGTGGGTCTGCATACCTGGAGCGGTAACTACAAGCAGGCTGCCAACGGGCGTGTCTATGCCCAGTGGTGCATGCAGCAGGGCTGGCACTTTGTTTACCCGAACTTCCGCGGCCCTAACTCCACCCCCGCCGCCATGGGAAGCGACCTGGCCGTGCAGGACGTGGTGGACGCTGTCGAACATCTGAAAAAAACCCGGGCGGTGGACACCTCCCGCATCTACCTCGTGGGTGTCAGCGGCGGCGGTCACATGGCCATGCTGATGGCAGGCAGGCATCCGGAAATCTGGGCGGGTGTGTCCGCCTGGTGCGGCATCAGCGACATCTCCGCCTGGCACGTCGAGCACTTGAAAAACGGCCGGCCGGACAACTACGCGCGCAACATCGAGGCGGCTCTCGGCGGTGCTCCCACAGGGCCGCAGCTTGCCGAGGCGCAGAAACGCTCGCCCCTCACCCATCTGGCACGCGCCAAGGCTGTGCCTCTGGACATCCACCACGGCATTCACGACGGCCGCACCGGCAGCGTGCCCTTCCGCCACAGCCTCCTGGCCTTCAATCAGGTAGCTGAGGAACCGCTCAGTCCGCCCGAAATCCTGGCCTACTATGACAGCCAGCAGCGGCCCGCTTCCTGGGCCGAACCCGAGGCGGATCCTGCCTTCAGTCCCCGCCCGCTGCATTTCCGCAAGGTCTCCGGTCAAGTCCGCGTGACGCTCTTTGAAGGCGGCCACGAGATTCTCTACACGCCCGCCCTGAACTGGCTGGCCCAGCAGCGCCAGAGTCAGCCCGCCGTGTGGACAGTTCCGCAGCTGATTCCCGTGGCGGCCGATGCGGATACCAAGTCCGGGCTGTGATCCCCTTGCAGTCAGGCCCGCCCCGCGCCATCTGAAACCTCCATGCTGAAAGCTTTCATCTTCGATCTCGACGGCACGCTCATCGATTCCCTGGCTGACATCGCCGGCTGCATCAACCGCATGCTGGAGGCACGGGGCTACCCGCCCTGCCATGACACGGGAGTGTTCCGCCAGATGGTGGGAGACGGCATGGAAAAGCTGGTGGAGCGCGCCCTGCCCGAAGGTGCCCGGACGGAGGAACTCATCCGTGTTTGCACGGAAGAATACCGGGCCTTTTACGATACGCACTGGCAGGACCAGACCCGCCCGTATGACCAGATTTCCGAAACTCTGGCAGCGCTGAAGGACCGGGGCATCAAGGTGGGCGTCATCTCCAACAAGGCACACCGGTTCACGGTGCCGATGACCGAGCATTTCTTTGGAGCCGGACTGTTTGACGTCATCCTCGGCCAGCGGCCGGATGTGCCGCGCAAACCCGCGCCCGACGGCGGCCTGGAAGCGGCGGCGTTGCTCGGCTTGCGCCCCGAGGAGTGCGCCTATGTCGGGGACTCCGGCATTGACATGGCTTTCGCCCAAAGTGCCGGTCTGTACGGCATCGGCGTGGACTGGGGCTTCCGTACCGTGCAAGAACTGACCGAGCATGGTGCCCGGATCATCATTTCCCAACCGGGCGAATTGCTCGAAATCTTAGACAAATCACGCTGACCCTTGAGCAACGGCCGCTGGAGAGGTAACATGCGCGCTCTTTATGGCCCCCTCCAGCATTTTGCGCCTCGCCACCCAGTCTTCTGTTTTGGCGGCAGCCCTGTGGCTGACCTCCTGCAAAAGCCCCCCTGCGCCTCCCCCTACTCCACCGCCAGCCGAAGCGGGCAAGAAACCCACGGCCCTCTATGAATGGCACGGGGAAGGGAAGAGCATCTCGTCCATCAAGATCAACGTGGATGAGCAGCGCGCCTACCTCTACAACGGCGACGACCAGATCGGCTGGACCTACGTGGCCACCGGCATCACCAGCTTCCCCACGCCGACAGGCCAGTTCAAGATCCTGGAAAAGATCGCCGACAAAGTCTCCAACTTGTACGGCAAAGGTTATGACGCCAACGGCAAGCTGGTGAACTCCGACTTCAAGCAGGGCCGCGACCTGCTGCCTCCGGGCGGCCGCTTTGAGCCTGCCAAGATGACCTACTTCATGCGCCTCACCGGTGACGGCGTGGGCATGCACATCGGCCCGATCCCACGTCCTGGCCGCCGTGCT